>JBIJCD010000095.1:0-10086 GCA_044344895.1 Pirellulales bacterium
GCTCAAACCAGTCGAACATGTCAAGAACGGCGCGGCGGGCAGGGGTGGGGGCGGGGCAGTCGACGATCCTCGTCCGGGAAAGTGTACTCCAGAGGTTCGAAAAGAGGACGGCACGGCACCGTTGCCGGAATTTCGGGGATGGAGCGGCGTTTCCTCGTCAGCCGCCGCCTTCCGTGGGCGGCGCGGACCATGCGATGTCCGGGCCCGGTTCGATCACCATGCGGCCCGCGGCGATGTTGGCGGTCAGCACCCGCACGGCTCCCGACGCCGCGTCCGGCACCACCAGGATCGCCCCCACGCCGCCGCCCGCGGGGGCGATCACCGGGAGCCCCTCCGGCCCCAGCACGTAGAGCGCCGTCGAGAGCGCGTCGGCCTCGGCGGCGGTCGGGGCGATCACCGTCGCCGACAGCACGCCCTCGGCCGGCAGGCCGGAACGCGGATCGAGAATGTGGCCGAGCTTCCGGCCACGGTCGATGAAAAACTGCGTCCCCGATCCACTCGTGCCCAGCGCCGCGTCCGCCAGCATCACGGTCGCCAGTCGCCGGCCCGGCCGCAGCGGATGCCGCACCCCTACCGGCCAGCCGCGCCGGGCCGGGGCCGCGGCGGTTTCTCCGCCGCCACGCTGCGAGCCGGCGGCCCGCACGCTGCTCGCACCGCCGTGCACGAGCACATTCGCCACGCCAGCGTCCCGCAGCCTCCCGATGGCCCGGTCGAGCGCCCAGCCCTTGCCGATCGCTCCCGGGTTCAGCTCGATCCCCGGCCGCTGGAAGCGGATTCGCGACTCCTGCTCGTCGATCTCGACCCACCGCATGCCGGCCGACTCCCGGGCCCGCGCCAGTTCCTCAGCCATCGGCGTCCGCCCCTGCCGCCGCAGGAAGCCCCACGTGCGCACCAGCGACCCGGCCGCCATGTCGAATGCGCCGCCGGTCCGCGCGTGGAGATCGCGGGCCAGCACGAGGAGCGCGAGCAGGTCCGGCCCGACCGGCTGCCAGCCAGCCGCGGCGCGGGCGTTGATGCGGGCCAGTTCGCTCGTATCCCGGTAGACCGTGATGGCGTTCTCGATTTCGTCGACGACATCGAGGGCGTCGACCGCCAACGCCGTGTCGGCCGCCACCTCGCCGGCGTTGAACACCACCTCGAACCGGCAGGCCATCGCATCCCGGCCCACGACCAGCGTGTGGAGGTCGTCGCCAGGCATGGTCAGCGCGGGGCGAGGCCGCGATCGAAGGCATCCTGGTCGCGACGAAACACGGCGAGCACCGTGTCGAACCGCTCCAACGGAATCCGGTAGACCGGCTGTTCGCCAGTGTGGGCGTGGCAGTGCGCCACGAGCAGCCGGTAGAGAAACTTGAACAGTTGCCTCGGCACACGCAGGCTTCGTAGCCCGTCGAGCAGCCGCCGCTGGTCGACCGTCGGCTCGAACAGCGCCGAGAGCGTGGCCGGCGGGTCACCGACGCTGGCCGCCTTCACGCGAGTGGAGGCGATGTCGTAGAGCGTCTCGCCCGACCACTCGAGCGACGGCACAAGGTTCTGCTTGTCGAGCCGGGCCCGCTGGTTGAACTGCTCGTCCTCGCGCTCGATGAACCGGTAGAGCTCCAGCGGCAGCAAGAGCTTGCAGCCGATGCCCGGCGACTTGAGGAACTTGTTGTCGAGCAGCGGCCAGATCACCTGCCGCATGCGGTCGGCCGAGCCGTTGATGAGGTGCGGCTCGTCGAGCCGGTCGACGATCACCACGATCCCCGCATAGCCCTGTGCCGCGAGGATCGCCTGGAATTTCGCCAGCAGTTCGTAGCGGTCGTCGCTCCGCGCGAACGCCGGCAGCGGCTGGCCGGCGAGGTCGACCTCCGGCATCCGCGCCAGCGCCCGCGCCAGCTGCCCCGTGGTGCGGTTGCCCGTCCGCATGCTGCGCACGATCCGCGTCGCCAGCCACCAGCTCCGCGCACGCCGCCACGCCCAGGGCGCCCAGGCGGCGGCCAGCAGCAGCCACGGCCACCAGCTGCCGGCCCATTGCACCGAGCCCCGCTGGAAGCCAATCACGAGCGCAAGCCCCAGCAGGACCGACACCGCCAGCCCCAGCACCGCGGGCCACAGCCCCTGCCAGGCCCGGTAGCCGACGCGGCCGCGGAGCTTCCGCCACCGGGCGGGAAACGTCTCCCCGGTCGACTGGTCGTAGCAGGCCGCCAGCAACGTGAGGTCGCGGGCCTGCGGCGGCGTGAGCCGCGCCGCCCGGGCGGCGGCCTCGCGGGCCGGCGGATCGACCAGCGACGAGACGAACTGCGTCACCGCCAGCGACAGGATGGCATCCATATGGTCCCACAGCTTCCACTGCGAGAGCACCTTGTCGACCGGACGGTTCGGTCCCACCCGACTCACGAACCGGTCGAGGAACGGATTGAAGTCGTCGTAGAGCACGACCAGCGTGCGGCCGTCGGGATGGGTGTCGTTGTGCCGCTCGAACTGCCGCACCATCTGCAGCTTGAGCGCTGTCTTGCCGGAACCCTTCTCGCCGAACACGATCGCCGTGCTCGGGTCCGCCGGATCACCGTAGATCTTGTCCCACGCCGGGTGGTAGGTGGACTCCAGGCACGTCCGCTTGAAGACGGTGTCGTTCTGCGCGTCCTCCTCGGCAAACGGGTTGCCGGCGATGCCGTGGTGCTCGAGGAATTCCTGGATTTTCATCGCGTCTCGGATCGCAGGGCGGCCCGCTCACTTCCCGGCGGGAACCATGCCCTCGACCATCTTGCGGAAGCCGTCTGCTTCCTTCGCGACGGTGGCCGCCGGGCCGTAGAACTTGATGAAGTGGCTGCCGGCATCGGGCGTTTCGACGATCGCGGCGAGCATCCGGTAGTCCGGGCGCTCGATCACCTTGCCGCCGGCGAACGGCCCGCCGGGCATGTCCTTGTAGGTGCCCGAAACGTCGACGAGCGTGACGGTGCTGCCGGCGAGTTTGAGCGTCTTGGTCGACGCCTTGTCCTTCGTGGCGCTGCCGTCGGGCTGCGTGAACTGGCCGTACCAGCGGTCCACGTTGGCCTGCACGCCGCCACCGGCACCCATCACGGTCATGCGCCCGGGCGGCACGCCCTCGCCGGCCGAGGGGATGGCGAACTCCGTCTCCACGATGCCCGACTTCGGTTGCACCCGCTTCCAGCCCGGCGGCGCCTCCAGCGAGAGCGACCCGCCGGCGATGGCGAA
The DNA here is from genome assembly GCA_044344895.1 of Pirellulales bacterium. GTDB lineage: Bacteria > Planctomycetota > Planctomycetia > Pirellulales > UBA1268 > CAMCQY01. Next base: position 3,193 of record JBIJCD010000095.1, read on the forward strand.
GGCCCGGACGTCTTCGGCGGCCGGCGGCTGCGCTGCTGCCGGCCCGCCGACCCACGCGGCTGCCAGGACTGCGCTGCCGGCCAGCGAGGCCAAGCGTGCCGAACTCAAGCGACGATCAGCGGGGCGAGCGAACACGTGGCGCATGGATGGTCTCCTGACGAGCTGTGGAAATGGCTGCGGGCGGATGGCCAGGCTGTGGCCGCCGAGGCGACGCGGCCGCGACCCGCCGGCGGACGCTCCGCGAATCTAACACACCTCGACGACTCTCGCGGGCCGCGGCGGGAGCCGCCCGCCTCAGAACCGGAAATCGCCGCCAAACAAGCCCGGAAACACATCCTGAACCGGCCGCCACTCCGGCCAATCCGCCCGCCAGACGACCTCCGTGCCGGTGGCATGGCCGCCGTCGAGCCAGGCCTGCATCGTGGCTGCGTCGATCGGCTCCGTCGGCTCGCCTCCGGGGAAGGCGATGCACCACGTGAGGTCCGGGCGTTCGGCGATCACGGGATGGAGCGGAGCCGCCGCGGCGCGGGGTTCCGCGGCGACGTCGGCCGGCGGCTCCTCGGCCACCACCGGCTGCGGCGGCTGCATCACCGAACGCTGCGAAGACTGGGGCGCTGGCTGTCCGCCCGCCTGGTTCGGCTGGACTGCGGAGGTAAGCGGGCGCGCCCGCGGCAGCGTGGCCACGACCCCCGGATCGAGCTGCACGAGCCGCGCCAGCGGGAGCTCGGCCGCCGCTTCGACGCGAAACGTGGCGGCGCAGGTGGGACAGCGGCCCGTCCTGCCCGCCAGCTGATCCTGTACCCTGACGCGGTGGCCGTTGGGACAGTGCGTCTCGATCGCCATCCACCCGACTCCCGACACCATCCGACCGCCGACCGGGCGATTTCCGGGCAGGCTCCGCCGGGTCCGTCCCGGGCGGCTCGTCTCGCAGCCGGCGTATTGTAAGCTCGTCGCCAGTTTTCGCAGGGCGATCCGCTCGCCGATCCACAGCCCAGGAGGTCCGCAGCCGTGCGCCACCGCGATTCGAAGCGTTCGCAGCGTGAGTCCGAACGCCCTCCCGAGGATGGTCCCGAAGGGCCGCCGGAGCTGGCGATCGTCGGCGACCTGACCGACAACGAGGCCGACCTCACCGACCGGCTCCTCGGCGTCGAGCCCGGGGGGGAATGCACCATCTACTTCGACTCGCCCGGCGGCAGCCCCTACTGCGGCATGTCGCTCGTCACGCTCATCCGGCTGCGGGGGATCAGGGCCACGGGCGTGGTGACCGGCGAGTGTTCTTCCGCCGCACTCTGGCCGTTCGCCGCCTGCCAACGGCGGCTCGTCACACGATTCAGCGTCTTTCTCTTTCACCCGATGAAGTGGCAGAGCGAGGAGCACATCGGCATCCGCGAGGCGGCCGAATGGTCGCGGCACTTCGCCGAGCTCGAGCACGACATGGACGTGCTGCTCTGCGAGCTGTTCGGCAGGTCGGCCGACCTGATCGACGAGTGGAGCCGCACCCACCGTTACGTGACGGGTCGGGAGCTCGCCGCGGCCGGGCTGGCGGAACTGATCGATCTCGTGGCCCTGCCGCGCTGACATTCCGCGCGAGATCCCCGAGCCGGCCTCCGCGGAGCGACTCCCGCGGCTCGTCAGCCCCGGTAGTCGCCGTGGCAGCTGTCGCACGACTTCTTCAGGTCGCCGACCGCGGACCGGGCGGCCTCGTAATCCTTCTTCTTGGCCGCGTCCCGCGCCCGCACGGCGGCATCCCGCATCGTCGCGGCATAGCCGAGGTAGGTCTCGTCGTCGTGATACTCGTAGTCCGGCTGCCGGATGGCCTCGCCGATCGCCGCGACGATCTCGGCGTCGTGCCGCAGCTGGTCCACGGCTTTCTCGAACGCGCCGGCGGACGAGATCGCCGCCCCCAGCCGCTCGTCCGCGAGCTCGAGCCGCGACATCAGCGCGGGCCGGGCGGCCACCTGGCTCCAGCGGAAGTCGTCGTCGCGGTCCGCCCGGGCGGTCGGAGAAGTGCCGTCGAGGAGCTCCGCCAGGTCCGCCACGCGGAGCTTGGCCTCGGCGAACGACTGGTCGGTGCCCACCTTGCAGTTGAAGCCCACCCTGGCGAACAAGTCGCGGACGGCGGCGGCATCCTTCTGCCAGCGGACCTCCTGGTCGTAGGCGGCGATCACGCCGAACGCGAGCGCCACGGCGCTGAACGCCTCGCGGGCCTTGTCGTAGCCTCCGCCCTTGAACGCGGAAGGGCTGGCCACGGCCTGCGCGAGGTTCCCCTTCATGTCCTTGATCTCGTCGGTGAGCGTCTCCTCCGACACGATCGCCGACCAACGGAAGCCAGCGGCAGGGTTGGCCGCGGCGGTGCCTGCGGCACCGGGTGCTGCGCTGCCCTTGGAGGCCACCGCGGCGAAGTCGGGCCGCTCGCCGACGAGCTCCGCGAAGGCGTCGTCCCGAAACGTGCCTGACGCGCCGGCGGTCGCCCTGTCCCAGGCCGTCGCGGGCGGCCGTGCCCGGCGGATCTCCTTGCCGGCGGCACGGCTTTCGCGGACTCCTCCCACGGCGGCAGCGGCGATGATCGCGGCCACGGCCACTGCAACGCATGCGTCACGGCTCGCCGCCGCCCGCACGACACATCTACCCCGGCGTCTGCCTCCCGACCTGATCACCATCGCGCCGTATCCCGGGTGTCGCTGAGCCATGCTCGCTCGGCCCGATGCACTGTACTGGGACCGATGCCCGCCGCGCGGAGGCCAGAGCCGAGCCGCACGACTCCGTCAGGATACCAAACCTGGCCGCTCCCTGGCCGGTTTCGCCGCGGCAATCCCCTCCTTTTTCGCCTTGACCCCGGGGCTGCCGGCCGTCACCCTCCCGCACGATTTCGGAACCCGCCAGGGCCATGCGGCTCCGGCCGGCTCCGTCGAGCGCTCGTTCGCGACCCGCCCGTGGTCGGAACGAGAACGGTCCGTGTCAGGCACCAATCCCTGGAGTCCATCGGGAGCGCACCATGATCTCTGCAGCGGCAACCGCCCTTCGTTCGGCACGGACGCCCATGACAGCCCACCACCCGAGATGGATCGGCGGCCTCGTGGCCTGCTGCGGTCTGCTGCTGGTCGCCCCGACAGGCTGCTCGACGGGCGGAGGCACCGCGGCCGACGCGGGAACGGAGCCTGCAAAAGCGACCGTCACGGCATTTCTCGACGCGATCAAGCGGGGCGACGAGCAGGCCGCCAAGGCCCTGCTGACCAAGCTAGCCCGGGCGAAAACCGACGAGATGGGGATCTCCGTGGCGCCGCCGGTGAGCAGTACGGCAGCCTATTCGATCCGGGAGTGCGAGCGGATCAAGGATGCCGACGACCTGGTGCACGTCGCCACCACCTGGACCGACACGGATGACGATGGATTCACGTCGACCGAAAACGTCATTTGGGCCGTCCGGCTGGAGCCGGAGGGCTGGCGGGTGGTCGGCATGGCCACGCTCGTGTTCGAGGACATGCCGCCGCTGCTACTGAATTTCGAGGATCCCGAGGACATGATCGCCAAGCAGGAGATGGTGGCGGCCGAACTGCAGCGGCGGGCCAAGCAGGCTGCCGAGGCGGAAGCCGGGCCCCGCACGGCGACGAGCCCGACGGACGGCCAGCGGAAATAAACCCGCGAGGGTTGGGTACGGCCTCGTGGGTATGGCTGCGGCCGTGCCGCCTGCGTATGCCCTCGGATCTCCGTCCGGCCCTGAAGGCCGCTCGTTTCGAGCCCTGTCTTTCCCGGGGTCTCCTGGCTGCTCGGCTCTCGGCCAGCTTCCCTGCGCGCTCCCCTCAAAACCGCCCCGGCGGCCCCGGCTGGCCCCACATTCGGTCCGCCGGCAAGGGACGTGATTTCACCATATTTCCGCTGAAATAACGCGGAAATAAGCCGACTCTCGCGGGTTCTAGGCAGCCTTCGGTCCTTGACAGCGTCCGGCACGCTGCTAGCTTAACCGCCTGGATTACCTAGGCCGGAAAGTCTTCCCAATCCGCATTTCTTGCGGGGCATTGCTGCCGGAAGGCCAACTCCGCCCGGGGTGTGTCCGCGAATCGCTCTGTTGCTGCGGTCCGGTGGCCGTCCCGGATCGGGGTTGTTTCGTGACGGCTTCAGGAACGCACCCGCGTTCGGTGATTTCATCAGGAGGAATACGATGAAGCGTTTTCTCGGTTTCGGTTTTGCCATGTTCATCGCGCTGGTTGCCATCGCCCTCGTCGGCGGTGACTCGGGCGCGGTCGCCGGCCACGGCTGCCACGGTCGGGCCCGCTGCCACGGTGGCCTGTTCGCCCACAAGAAGAACCGCTGCCACGGCGGCCTCTTCGGCCACAAGAAGAACCGCTGCCACGGTGAGGCTGCTCCGGCTGCCTGCGAGTCGGGCTGCGGTGAGTCGGCTCCGGCCTCTGATTCGGGCTGCGGCAGCTGCGGTGGCGAGACGGCTGTGGTCGAGAGCGGCTGCTCGAGCTGCGGTGGCGGTGAGGTCGTCGGCGGTGAGGTTGTCGGCGGCGAGGTCGTCAGCGGCGGCTGCGTCGGCGGCGGCTGCTCTGGCGGCAGCGTGATCTCCGAGGGCGTGCCGACCGAGGCCGCTCCGGCTGCTCCCGCCGCCCCGGCTGCTCCGGCTGCCCCGGCTGCTCCGGCCAAGACCTGAGCCTGACTTCCTCTCCTCGCCCCGGCGGCTTCGGCTAGCCCGACGCGACGGACTGGAACCACGATCGAGCCGGGCCTTTCCCCTGGGAAGGCCCGGCTTTTTTCGTTCACGCAATCGTGTGCAGCCTGATCCGCTGCCGCCTTACTGGCCCGCCGCCGGCGGCACAGGCTGCAGTGCCGGTGCCGAAGGCGTTGCCGGAGCGGCCGCAGGCGGGGCGAACCTCCGCAGCAGCCGGCCGCGCCGCGGCTGGGCCTGAGGCTGCGGATTCGCCGCCTCCGCGGCCTGCCGCTCGGCCCGCCGCTTCGCCAGCTCACCGATGACGCCACCGACAAGGTCGATCACCGCATCCGCCGCAGGATCGGCTTTCATATCGGGAGGCAGCGCCGACTTGATGCGATCGACGACCTCGCCGTCGCCCGTCTTCGCATCACCCGCTTTGGCAGCGGCCGGCTTTCCCTCGGCCGCGGTCGCGTCGCCGGCCTGAACGATACCCGTCGGCCTTTCGCCGGGCTGACCGCCCGCGCCGGCGGCGGCGGTGCGATCGACGCCGGCGGCCGGCGCGGAACCGTTGGCCGGCGGCGCGGCCGCGGTGTCAGGCCGCCAGCCTGGGGCCGGAGGGCCCGCCGGCTGCGCCGGCGGCTCGAGCGGCGACACCTGGGGCTGCCGCTGCGCAGCTCCCATGCCGCGCAGCCGGTCCACGAGCTCGGCGACCACCTCGCCGGCCGTGTTCCGCAGCGTGCCGTCGAGATTGACCCGCGGCGCGCCGAGTTCGCCGCCGATCCGCACCGCGAGCGTGCGGCCCGCCAGCGAAGCGAGCAGCGGCCGCTCCTGCGGCAGGTCGCCGGGAATCGGCAATTCGAGCTTGAGGTCGAGCGACTTGTCGCGAAGTCCGACGGAGCCGCTCGACTGCAGGTCGAGCCGCTGGCCGGGCTTGGCCAGCGGCACGCCGAAGGCCAGCCCCTTGTGCCAGACGCGCCGGTCCGACAGCTGGAATTCCACGTGCGACTGGTCGGCGATCCGGATCGCCGGCGGCGCGGGCAGCCGGCCCGGCAGGGCCGCGATGACGTCCCTGACCAGCGGGCCGGGGCCGAGATCGACGGCGTGCATCGACAGCACGCCCGACAGGTGGGTCGATTCAGGCGCGCCGACGGGGATCGTCGCCCCATCGAGCCGGAGCGAGAAGCGGCCACCGGTCCGCGTCGCATCGGCGAGCACAGGTGCGATGTAGGCGAGCACACCCTGGGCCACGGCCGGCTCGAGGCGGGCGTCGGCAAGCAGCTGCACCGGATCGACCCGCCATTCGCTCCAGCCGCCATCGGCAGCCACGAGCCTGGCTCGAACGTTGATGGGATCGCTCACCCACGGCTCGGGATTCCACGGGCCTTCGATCCGCACGACGGCGTCCGCCAGGTCGACCTGCACCCGCACCGGGCTGCGGCGTGGCGGTCGCGGCGGGCCACCCGCCGGGTCCGCGGCATCGGCGGCAGGGATGATGAGCGTCTTGAGGTTCGAGTTACGATCCGCGTCGAACACGACCCGGGCTTCGAGCCCTTCGATCCGCAGCCTGCCGAGGTCTCCCATCGAAAGCAGGATTCCGGCGAGTCCGTGGCTGACTTCGACCCGCCTGACGGTGATCGGCTCGTGGCTGCCGTCGCGGGGAACGACGTGCACGTCCTCGAATACCAGCGGACCGACCCAGCCGAGGCTCACCTTGCCGCAGCGGACGTCGGCCTGCAGCGCCGGCGCCACCTTCGCCACGAGCCGCGACACACTGTCCGGGCTCGACAGGAGCCAGGGGATGCCGGCGGCGCCGAGCACGGCGACGACCGCGACGACCGCGGCCGCATACCGCAGGGTCGAAGGCAGGGATCCGGTCCACGCGGGGGCGGTCTGTGGCATGGCTGCGTCGGGAGAGGCTGGGACGTCGGGGCGGGACATGGCGGGGCGCTCCACTGGCGGATCGAGAGCCGATTGTATCCAAGCGACCGTATCCGGGCGTTCCGGCGGCCTTTTCGCCGACGAAACACCGCCGGCTACCGCACGGCAGTGCACGCGGAGCGTATACGTGCCGGCCGCCGCTCCGGTTCGCCCGCGGCCCCTCGCACGCCACCAGCGATGCGATAGAATCGGATCCGTTGTTCGCGGGCGTAGCTCAGTTGGTAGAGCGCTAGCTTCCCAACGACCATTGGGACAACGGCGTAGGGTTGCCCCGCGGCGAATCGAATCGGTCGTAAATTACGTTA
>JBIJCD010000511.1:0-2593 GCA_044344895.1 Pirellulales bacterium
GCTCAGTTGGTAGAGCAAGGGATTCTTAATCCCTGGGTCCTAGGTTCGAGTCCTAGATCGCGCACCAAAAACCCTCGGCTTTTGCCGAGGGTTTTGTTTTGGGGTCGCTTCGGCGTGTAGACACTCGGTGGCGCGGGACGCGCTCTAAGTGGCCTGGAATGCGGTTCGGTGTCTACACGGGCCAGAGACCGCGAGGACAGCGGCCGAAGCGGCTGATGGCGCGAGCAGTCAGACGGTCAGAGCAGCCGCACGACCGACACCGATCCGGGCCGTGGCTGTACTGATCGCAGGTGCGGCAGATCGCGACGCGCTGGAGCCATGCGGCCTGCGACCAGGGCGCGCGGGCTGGCCTGCCCGTGAATGGCGGGCAAGGCCTAGAAATGGAAGGCGGCGGCATAGAGGTACACCTCCCACGGCGGCGAAGCCTCCGGGTTCACAAGCACGCTAAACCCGGCGTAGATCTCCCCGCTGTAGATGTCCATCGCGCCGCACGGGTCCGCCGCCTCGCCCAACGCATAGCGCAGCGCGTTGCGGACCTCGCCGTCATAGTAGATCGATGACAGGGTCGTCAGCTTCGAGAAATAGGTGGATCCGTCGGGCCAGGTGTCCATGCCGCCGACGACGGTGATCTTCACGCGCTGCCGGCCGTCCACGATGTCCAAGGTCTCGCCATAAAAACGGATCCAGACGCCGTCCTCCTCCGCCTCGCGCAGCAGGGTCAGCGCGGCAAGAGTGTTCGGCGTGCCGGTGACCGGGATCTGCACGATGTAGCTATATCCGAATGACCCACCTGGCGCGGAAGAGTCGAGATAATACGCGCCGAACGACGGCAGATAGACGCTGCCATCGACGAACGTGGCCAAGGTCGAGGGGCCCGGAAACGTGTCGTCCGGCTCGGGCACCAGCACCGGGGTGCCGTTGTCGTAGTAGAGCCGGCCGCCATACAGGTCGCCCGTGTCGAGCGTCCCGCGCGGGTGTCCCACATCGGCATTCGTCAGGCTCACATAACTCGGATTATAGATCTCCGCCGAGAAGATCTCGAAACGCGGCCAGCAGGACTGCGCACAGGGGCCGCAGACCGGCGGGGATACGCCGTTGCATGGGGTCAGGTACAGCATCAGGGCACCGCGGGATACTCGCGCAGGGTGGCGGCGAGCGACGTGGTGCCGTCGCCCAGGCAGAGGTTCACCAGTCGAGGCCGGTAGGGGTCGCAGGGCAGGATGATGGCCGTCCCGCCGTCGATCTGCCAGCCGATCTGCCAGACCCACGGGGCGTCTTCGGTTTCGTCTTCGATGTCCGCGGGATTGGTTTCGGTGATCGCGCCCGAGGCGCCGCAGTAGAGCGGGACGCCTGCCGTGCCGCTCCGGCTCACCTCACCGCAGACGAGCACGGTCGAGCTGGGGTCGGGGATGTCGGGAGGATCAGCGGCCGTGGCGGCGATACAGAGCCCCGTGGTTCCCGGGGTGCCATCGGACGGACCGTCGAGCACGGTCCATCCGCCGCCGCCGCGACGATACACCGTGCCGACAACCAGCAGCGCGGCGACGATATCGGTCTTGCGGAAGAGGCTTGGCCCGGCGACGCCACCGCCGGCGCCAAGGGCCGCCGCCATCAGCGGCTGGGGCCGCTCGCGCGGAACATCGGTGCGGCCGAGCTGCCCGCGCAGGCTGCGCAGTCCGTCGGCGTTGAGACGATCGCGCGCGGCGCTCATCGGATCACCGCCGCGGTCGAGAAGGGACGAGGGGCGATCGTCCAGGTGGTGCGCGGCCGGCGATCGAACCAGGCGATGCGACGGGTCGCACAGATCGCGTCGCAGGCCACGGCAGTCGGCGGGGCGCCCGGCACCGGCAGCAGCAGCTCGGTGACGCGCTGGCCCGGATCCGGGCCGCCGCCGCAGACCCCGTCCACCGTCCACTCGGCGAGCATCTGCGGACCGCTGAGCGTGGCCCAGAGGCTGTCGGCCTGGTCGGTGACCGGGTCCGAGTCCGATCGCGCCGTGCCGCTGACGGTGGCCAGCGATCCACCGCTGATGCGCACGGCGGCCGAACTGGCGACGATGTGCTCGCCGCCGACCACGGCCAGGCCACGCACGGATCCGCTGCCGCCGCTGCGCGTGGCGACCAGGTGGGCGCGCGGCGCGAGCGCGAGGGTCAGGCGGATGCGCGACCATCCGTCCCACTCGGCCGGATCGATGCCCTCGATGTAGATCCGGCCGCCGCCGGCGGAGATCGAGACGCGACCCTGCAGGGATTCCCACAGGCTGTCCGAGCTGCGCTGCGCGAAGGCCAGCCAGGGCGAGGATCCGCGCGACAGCACGGTGGAGTCGGCGATCGGCAGATCGGGCCAGAAATCGGCCGTCACCGAGGGCGAGCCGTCCGGCAGCGTGAAGACGGCCAGGCGGAAGCGGCGGTAGGCCGGCGAGCTGCGGTCGCCGGCGGCGCGGGCGGTCTCATCCGATCCGGTCCAGTCGGCGATCAGGTCGCCGGTCGTCTTGCCGTCGATCGAGACCACATAGACGGTCCGCGCGCCGCGGACCTCGAGGCCGGATAGCGCGGCCGACAGGTCCTCGCTGACGCTGTAGCCGGTGACATTG
>JBIJCD010000513.1:0-2587 GCA_044344895.1 Pirellulales bacterium
GGAGCCAGGCGCCTAAGATGAACTCTGCGATTGGGACTAAGTCGTAACAAGGTAGCCGTAGGGGAACCTGCGGCTGGATCACCTCCTTTCTAAAGGATACCGCCGACGCAGATCTTCGGATCTGCCGAGGCAGCCACCGGGTGAATGGCCGTCGGACTGTGTTTTCACAGTCGTCGATGGTCGCGAGCCCGGTGGTCCAAAAGTCGCGAAGGCCGCAAGGCTTTCAAAACTGAATTGTGGAGACGATCGTGCCTCCGGTGCGTTGGATGCCCGAATAGGGTGTCCGCGATGTCGGGGGATGCCGCCGAAAGAGATGGCCGATTCGGGAAAGCGATTTTCCGTTTCGGCACAACTGCCACGATCCGATGAACGCATCAGGACCCGCGGGGGCTCGGCCGAGCCCCCGCGGGTTTCTTTTTTGCGCCCCGCCGCGACCGGCCGGGGAGGTGTGTGCGAACCGCGACGCAGGGCGTTTCGGGCTGGGGTCGACGGGCTCTCCTGCGGCGGGATCTGTGCGGCCATCGGCTGCCGGCACCGAGATGCCCCTTCCGCGTTCCCCGCGCGTGGGTACCATGGGAGCGGTTCATCGTTTCAGATGTGACCTGGTCGTCCTCCCCGACGCAACGAGCATGACGCAGCAAGTAATCGCAGGTGTCGCCCCCCCGGCTGTTTCCGAGGCCACGGTGATGACCGTGTGGCCGTCGGTGGGCTCGACGTCGCTGGGCCAGTGGCTGGGGCGTCTCTACCGGATTCGCAACGGTATCGGCCCCGTGTCGGTCGGACGACTGGCACTGCTGGCGACGATTCCGCTGGGGATGATGCTGTACCTGTCGCTACGGCTGCCCTGGGCCATCCGCCGGTATCGTCTGACAAACCGTCGCGTGACGGTGGAGTGCGGCATCGATCCGAAAGTCGAGCAATTCGTCGACCTTGATCGGTTCGACGCCATCGATCTCGTCGTGCAGCCGGGGCAGGAATGGTATGACTGTGGGGACCTGGTATTTCGCCGCGGTGCGATCGAGACGCTGCGGCTGCCCGGGGTGAGCCGGCCGGAGCCGTTTCGACAGACCTGCCTGAAGGTCAGGCAGTCGTACGTGAGCGTCGCTGCCGCGGGGTGAACCGCGTCAGACAGGACGTCGCCCAGCCACCGGGCCGCGGTGGGTGATGGCCGACGCAATCCCGCGGCGAGCCTCGTCGTCGAGTTCGCACGCGAACGCGTTCGCGTTGGCCTGCACCTGCTGCGGCGACGTGGCCCCGAACAGCACGCAGGTGATCCCCGGCTGCTCGGCCGTCCAGGCGAGCACCAGGTCGGGCAGCGTGCAGCCGAGCCGGGTGGCGATCGGCCGCAGCGCATCGACGAAGTCGAGGTTCCGTTGGAATTCCTCGCCGTTGAACATCGGGTATTTGTGCCGGCTGTCCGTCGCCGGAAACAACCGGTTTCGCGGCATCTCACCGGCGAGCAGCCCTTTCATGAGCGGCCAGTACACGAACATCGACACAGCGTGATCTCGGCACCAGGGCAGGATTTCCGCCTCGATCTCCCGCTGCAGCATGTTGAAGTGCATCTGGCAGGCGGCCGTCGGGCAGGCGGCCGCGAACCGTGCGAGCTGCGGCAGATCGACGTTCGATACGCCCACCGACCGGGTCTTGCCTGCCGCCAGGAGCCGGGCGAGCTCCTCGGCGGACTCCTCGATCGGGAGCGAAGGGTCGGGCGCGTGCAGGTAGAGCAGATCGACGTGGTCGGTGCCGAGTCGCCGCAGGCTCTCGTCCACCTGGGCACGCAGCCGCGCGGGACTGCCGTCGACACACTGCCGCCGCCCTGGCTCCCAGTGGATCCCGCACTTGGTGGCGATGACCAGGGCGTCCCGATGGTGTCCGGCGATCGCCGCCGCGATGGCCCGCTCGCTCTCGCCGTTTTCACCGTAGCAGTAGGCGGTGTCGAGGTGCTGGATTCCAGTCTCGATCGCCGAGCGCACGGTGGCCGCGGCGGCGTCCGGCGTGATGCCTGAGCGGGTCATCCCGGCGAGCGGCCAGCAGCCCAGGCCGAGCGGCCCGACCTCGATGGTGGTTGTGCCCAGGCGTCGAGGTCTGCGGTCCATGGTGATCGTTCCAGGTGCGGCAGGTGGCAGCTGGCAGGACATCGTGACAGCCGTGGTCGTGAAGTCTCGCCTCAGGCCGACGGCCAAAAGTCGCCGTGTGCGAGGAAGCTGGCCGTGAGATCGGCGGCGTCTTGGCGAAACAGCAGGCTGGAGTGCAGGCAGGGCAGGGTCACGTGCGCGTGCGGAACGCCCGGCCGCGTGCTCTCGGTGGCGACGAGCGCGTCCCGACCGGCCGCGATGACGCCGACATCGACCCCGGCGGGCATGGCCAGCGAGTTCACCAGGCTGTCGTCAGCGGTGCTGAGCTCCGCCACGGGGCGAAACAAGCCTCCCAGCAGGCCGGCCGTCGCAGTGGCCACGAAGGACCCCCGATTTGGCGGCGCCAGCATCACGAACCTGCCGAGCTTGCGCGGGCGATGCAGCTGCAGAGCGGCGCGGGCGACGATGCTGCCCATGCTGTGGGTCACGAGATGGACCGTGCCGACCGC
>JBIJCD010000514.1:0-2572 GCA_044344895.1 Pirellulales bacterium
GAGCGTGAAACCGCCGGTCTTGGCGTCGGAGAGGCTCACGCCCTTGGGGCTGACGGTGGCCTGGCAGATGTGCCCGGCATGCGAGCCCTTGTAGTTCTTGTCGTCGAACCACACGTTGAAGCTCTGCGCCTTGTCGCTCGCGAACCGGAACTTCACCGCCACCTCCAGGTCGCGCTCGCCGTCGAACCGGATGTTGTCCACCGCCGCATGGTCGGACGTGGGCGCCGTGATCCCCACGAGCACGCCGTCCTTGACCACGCTCGAGCTCTTGTAGTGGCCCCACCGCGGTCCGAACGCGTTCGACGAGAAGTCGTCGGCGAAGATGACGCGGCTGTAGTCGGCGGCCGGGCAGGCCGTCGCGGCGGCGGCGAGCAGCACGAAGACGGCGGAAATCGATGCGGTGGCGTGCATGGGATGGGTTCCTGAAGAAAGACGCGGCGAAAGAAGAGCGGCCGTCGCCGACTGGCCGCCAGCCTAGCCACTCCCGCGATCCGCCACCAGCGTTGCCGCCCGCTCCAGCGCCGCCACGGTGAACGCCAGCGGGTAGATCTCCTCGTCGTACCAGAGCTTCGCGAAGTAGAGGCCGATCGGGGCGGCCTCGAACCGGGTGCCCGCGTCGGTGCGGGCCACGAGCCAGTCGACGCCGGCCGCGACCGCGGCGGCGGCCCTTTGCCGCAGGCCGGCATCGGGTGATTCGGCGGCCACGCGGGCCAGCGCCTCGACCGCGACGGCCGTCTCCTCGATCGAGGGCGGCAGCCCGGGCCCGCCCCCCACGCCGCCGTCTGGCCCCATCGCGTCCACGAGCCAATGCGCGCCGCGCGGATCGATCGTCGCCAGCACGACCTTCGCGGTGCCATACGTCGGGTTGGCCATGTCGGGGTGGTGCTCGTTGCCGAACCACAGCGGCCGCCAGCTGCCGTCCCGTTCCTGCGTCGTCGCGAGATACCGGCGGGCTGCGGGCAAGATCCGCCGGCCTGCCGCCGCTCCAGCCTCGTCCCCGTCGACGTGCCACGCAGCGACGGCCCGCATCGCGTGGGCCGTAATGTCGGGGCACGACGTATCGAAGGGCAGCCGGCCCCAGCCGCGGCAGAACGTGGGGACGCCGCCGTCGCGGTTGGCGAGATCGGCCAGCCATGCAAGCCCCGCGACCGCAGCGTGCCGCACGTCCGCTGGCGTCGCGCGCCGCTCGGCCTCCTCGAGGCTCGCCAGGGCGACGACCGCGCCGCTTGTGTCGTCGGCGTCGGGCACGCCACCGGGCAGATCGGTCCACGCCCAGCCGCCGGGGGCCGCGCCGGTGTAGGGGTGCACGCGGCGCCACTGCTGGCCGAGCAGCCAGCTGCGGATCGCCGCCCGGCCCGCAGGATCCAGGTGCTCGCCGAGCCTGCCGCCCGCGGCCAGCGCCGCGACCGACTGCGTCGTCACCCAGGTGGCGAGGTTCGTGTCGATCGGCCACGAACCATCCGGCCGCTGCGACGCCACGAGAAACTCCACGCCGCGACGGGCGACCTGATGTTCACCCCGTCCCATGCCCGCCAGGCTCATCGTCACGAATGACGTCAGCGGCGTGGCCTCGAGGTATCCGCCATTGGCCGGCTGGATGGCGGCGAGCGTGCGAAGCGTCGGCCCGCGGGCCGCATCGCAGAGCGGCCGCATCAGGCCCGCACGCGGCCCGAGCGCGTGCCGTACCTGGCCGATCGCGATCAGCGCGGGCAGCGCATAGCTCACCACCTGCATGTCGACCAGCCGGAACCACGCCTGCGGCAGCGCCGCCAGCGCGAACGGCAGCTGGGGTACCTCCCGCCACGCTGCCGGATGCCGCGGGTCGCCGAAGCGGCCACAGAGCACCGTGTGCGTCAGGATCGGCACGCTGAACGTCCGGTCGCGGCCGTAGATGCCGGCCAGCGTCGAGGCGATCGCGGCGGCGTCGAGACCACCCGCCCGGGACGCGATCCACGCCGCCGCCCGGACAACGGCCGCCTCGCTGGCCGCATCCCGTCGGCCAGGGGAGGACGGGCGGTCCGCCGCCTCGTCGCCGATCGCAGCCAGCGCCGCCCAGCAGAGGATCGTGGTGGAGAGGTTGCCGCGGCTGGCGGGCGTGTCGCCCCAGCTACCGTCGTCGAGCTGCGTGGCCACGAGCCACGCGGCGCCACGATCGATCCGCGCACGGTGCGCGGCGGCGTTCACCAGCCGCAGGGCATTGATCGCCGTCGCAGTGGCCAGGGCACTCGACGACAGCCTGCCGACCCAGTGGCCCGCCGGCGTCCGCAGGGCGAGCAGGCGATCGACCGCGGCCCGCCGCATGCGCTCGAGCGAGCCGTGGTCGATGGAAGTGGCGGATGCGGCCATGACCGCCCACGATACCCCGGCCACGGCGGCGGTTTCCACGACCCCGTGCGCCGGGACGTCGAAATCTATTTGTCGGACTTCGCCGGCGGGCTGGCCGCGGGAGCCGCCTTCACGGAGATGCGAATCGGCTCGGACACGAGAAAATCGAGGATGTCCTTCGGGGCTGCGGCGTCGGTCGCGGCCTTCAGTCGCTTGGTCGCCTCGGCCAGCGCGACCTCGGCCGACT
>JBIJCD010000516.1:0-2568 GCA_044344895.1 Pirellulales bacterium
AGCGGGCCGGCCTGCCCGTGCACGTGCTGCCGCGTGCCGACGCCACGGTCGCCGCCTGGAGCACGACGATCTTCGACCGCTGCCGGAATTCCGGTGCCGATCTCGTCGTCATGGCGGGCTTCCTGCACCTGGTCGAGATTCCGGCTGATTTCACGGGCCGGGTGATCAACATCCATCCCGCTCTGCTGCCCGCCTTCGGCGGTCAGGGGTTTCACGGGATGCATGTGCATCGGGCGGTGCTGGCACGGGGCTGCACGGTGTCGGGCTGCACGGTTCACCTCGTCGACAACGAGTACGACCATGGGCGCGTACTGCTGCAGCGGACGGTGCCGGTGCTGCCCGACGACACCGCCGAATCCCTGGCCGCCCGCGTCTTCGCCGCCGAGTGCGTCGCCCTGCCCGAGGCGATCAATCGGATCGCGGCGGGACCGCTCGCCTGAGCCGTTGCGAGGAGATCGCGACCGCCGTTGCCGCGATGACTCGACACGTCAGCTAATTGCCGCCCGACCGAGCCACGGCCTATGATGGCGGCTTCCCCACGGAGTGCTCGCCATGCCCCGGTCGATTGGAAACGTCATCGCCGACAGCCTGCAGGTCTCAATGGGCTACGCGGAGAAGCTGCTCAAGGGCGTGCCGGCCGACCGGTTCGGCCGGTTTGCGCAGGTCGGCGGCACGGTCGTGGAGTCGAACCATCCCGCCTTCATCTACGGCCATCTGAGCCTCTACGCGCCCCGTGTGCTCCAGCAGCTCGACCACCCCGCCCCGCGCGTGCCCGACCACTTCCAGGATCTTTTTTCGAAGGACGCCACCTGCCGCGACGACGCCGAGGGTGATCTCTACCCGTCGATGGATGAGATCGTCGCCTTCTTCCTCGAGGCGCACCGGATGCTGGCCGGCGGGCTGCGGAGCACGCCAGATGCCATCTTCGACCGGCCAAATCCTGCCGAGGGCCGAATGAAGGAGCTCTTTCCGACGCTCGGGTCGGTGCAGGCCTTCTACTGCGGCGGCCACATGATGATGCACCTCGGCCAGATGAGCGGCTGGAGGCGGATCGAGGGCCTCGGCCCCGCCTGACGCTGTTCACCTCGGCGCCGCGACGTCACACGTCGCACACCATCGCCGCGTGCCGCAGGGCGAGGATCGGATCGTCCCAGGTGGGGATGAATTCGTGTGCCACGAAGTCGTGGTAGCCGATCTCCGTGACGGCCCGCATCACCGCCGGATAGTTGATCTCCTGCGTGTCGTCGAGTTCGCCGCGGCCCGGGTTGCCCGCCGTGTGCAGGTGCCCGATCAGGTCGCGATGCCGCCGCAGTCGGCGGATCACGTCGCCGTTCATGATCGACACGTGGTAGATGTCGAACAGCAGCTTGAGGTGGGGCGAGCCGACCCGCTCGATGAGCCGCACGCAGAAGTCGACGTCGTCGCCGAAGTAGCCGGGATGGCCCTTCATGGGGTGCGAGGAGTCGCGGGAGTTGAGGTGCTCGAGGACGAGCGTGATTCCCCGACGCTCCGCCTGCGGCAGCACCTGCTTCCAGACCGCTACGCAGTCGTCCGCCGCCCGGTCCGGATCCATGCCGTCGAACCGCATCCCGGTGAACGTGATCACCTTGCGGCTGCCGACCTGCGCGGCCACGTCGATCGCGTCCTCGAGCTTCGTCACCACCTCGTCGCGATAGTCGGGATTGCAGGGCCCGTGGGCAAAGCCATGGCTCCCCACGAGCGAGATCTCGAGCCCGAGCTTCCGCACGTCGGGATAGAACTTCCGATCGATCCCCTCGATGCCCACGAGGCCGATCTCCTTCGCATGCCGTGCCAGCTCCAGCGTGTCCATCGGCTTGAAGCACCAGCCCATGAGCGAGTGGCGGATGCCCGCGTTGCGGATGCGGTAGCGCGGGTCGGCCGCGGCCCGGGCGATGTCGGCGGCCTGGCCGCCGGTGCCCGCGGCGAGTGCTGCGGTCGCGAGCGAGCCGTGGAGAAATCTGCGGCGGGAGATCGTCATCGGGCTGCTCCGGAAGCGGCGGACGGCGGCAGCGGCGGCAGCGGCGGCAGTTTCGCCGAATAGTGTACGGCCCGGTGCCTCGCGTCATCGAACGCGAAATGCAGCCACTGGCGGTCGGCGCTGACGAAGCCGTCGGGGTAGTTCATGGCGGCCTTGGGCCCGTCGCAGCTCTCGGCCTGCAGGACCCGCTGGTAGGGCCAGGTCTTCATGCCATCGAAGCTGATCCACAGGGCCATGGGGCTGCGGTGCCGGCCGTTGGGATTGTGCAGCATGGCCACCGCGTCTCCGCCGAGGGAGTAAAGCGTGGCCTTGCTGCCGGGGTTGGGAATCTCCGTGGCCGATGCGAACCGCGGCCAGGTGCGGCCGCCATCGGTCGACTCCGCCTTGAAGAGCACGCCCCCGAGCCGGTCGGCCCGGATGATCATCGCGATTCGGCCGTCGCCCAATTCCACGATGTTGTTTTCCGCCCAGCCGTGGTAGCGGTCGTCGGGTGTCAGACGGATGTCGCCGTGCTCGGTCCAGGTCGTGCCGCCGTCGGTGCTGGCAAGCACACCATTCCGGGGATTGCT
>JBIJCD010000097.1:0-9980 GCA_044344895.1 Pirellulales bacterium
GATCGCATCGCGGGCATACCGCGGCGGAGACTGCTCGGTGTCGCGGCACCGGCCGCCGCCCTCGCTGCGGCACTGCCGGCGGTCGCCCGGGCGGCCGACGAGGCCGGCGGCGGCCAGCCGGCCGTGAAGCTCGGCATCATCGGCCTCGACACGTCGCACGCACCGGCGTTCGCCAAGCTCTTCAATCTGACCGATGACCCGCAGCACGTGCCCGGCTGCCGCGTGGTGGTCGCCTACCCGCACGGTAGCCGCACGATCGAATCGAGCCGCAAGCGGATCCCCGAATACACGGACGCCGTGGAGAAACTCGGCGTGCAGATCGTCGATGGCCTCGGGCCGCTCGTCGACCGCGTCGATGCCGTGCTCCTCGAGACCAACGACGGCGGCCCGCACCTGGAACAGGCCGCGGCGGTGCTGCGGGCAGGCAAGCCGCTGTTCATCGACAAGCCGGTGGCTGCGACGCTCACCGACACGGTCGCGATCTACCGGCTGGCCGCCGAACGCAACGTCCCGCTGTTCAGCTCCTCGTCGCTGCGGTTCGGCAAGGGCACGCTGGCGGTGCGCAACGGTTCGATCGGCGAGGTGACCGGCTGCGACACCTGGTCGCCGTGCTCCACCGAGCCGTCGCACGCCGACCTCTTCTGGTACGGCATCCACGGCTGCGAGTCGCTCTTCACGGTGATGGGTCCGGGCTGCGAGACGGTGGCCCGGACGACCACCGCCGACTTCGACCACGCGGTCGGCGTCTGGAGCGGCGGCCGGATCGGCACGTTTCGGGGGATTCGCCGCGGGGCCAGCGGCTACGGCGGCACCGCCTTCGGCACCAAGGGCACGGCGCCGGTGGGGATGTTCGACGGCTACCGGCCGCTCGGCGAGGCGATCGCGACGTTCATGCGATCGCGGCAGCCGCCGGTGCCTCCCGCGGAGACGCTCGCGCTCTACGCCTTCATGGAGGCGGCCGACGAGAGCAAGCGACGCGGCGGCGGCCCGGTACGAGTGGCCGACGTGATGGCCAAGGCGGAAGCGGCGGCCGGCGACCGTCTCGCGAAACTGCCCGGATAGCGCGGCCGTGCCGTCCCGTCGATCACAGTTTTTCAGCACCCACGAGCGGCATTCTCCATGAAGATCTCCGTGCATCCCGGTCGCCCCGCACTCGGCAGGGCAGCCGCCGGCGAGGCGGCCGAACGGCTGCGGTCCACGTGCCGCGACCGCGGCACGGCGACGCTCGTGATCGCCACCGGCGCGTCGCAGTTCGAGGTGCTCGGCACGCTCGCCGCCGAGCCGGGTATCCCCTGGCAGGCGATCACGATCTTCCACCTCGACGAATACGTCGGGCTCTCCGCCGACCATCCGGCCAGCTTTCGCCGCTACCTCCGCGAGCGGTTCATAGACCGCCTGCCGGTGCGGCCCGCGGCGTTCCACGAGATCGACGGCAACGCCGAGCCGCGTGCCGAGTGCCACCGACTGGCCCGGCTCGTGCCCACGGGCGACTTCGACCTGGGCATGATCGGGATCGGCGAGAACGCGCACCTGGCGTTCAACGATCCGCCGGCCGACTTCGACACGACCGAGCCCTACCTCGTGGTGTCGCTCGACGAGGCCTGCCGTCGGCAGCAGGTGGGCGAGGGCTGGTTTCCCGACCTCGCTGCCGTGCCCACGCAGGCGATCTCGATGTCGGTGCGGCGGATCCTCGCCGCGCGGACGCTCATCTGCTCCGTGCCCGACGCCGTCAAGGCCGAGGCAGTGCGGGCGAGCGTCGAGGGTCCGCTCACGCCCGCCGTGCCGGCGTCGATCCTCCGCCGGCATGCCGACTGCCGGCTGCACCTCGACCGCCACTCCGCCGCGCTGCTGCGGCCCACGTCCCTCTCCGCCCCAGCCTGAGCGCACGTGAACACGCTGCCGCTCGACCTCCAGCTCAACGGCTACAAGGGGGTCGACTTCAACGCCGACGATCTCTCCGCCGCCGACCTGGCGCGAGCCTGCGCCACCGTCCGGGCTGAGGGCGGGGGGCGGATGCTCGCCACCGTGATCACCGACCGGCTCGAGCGGATGGAGGCCCGGATCGCCCGGCTGGCCGAGCTGCACGCCGCCGATGACGCGGTCCGCGACGTGGTCGCGGGCATCCACGTCGAGGGCCCGTTCATCAGCCCGCTGCCGGGATTCGTCGGCGCCCATCCTCCCGCCCACGTCATCCCGGCGAGCGTCGAGGCCGCGGGCCGGCTGGTGGACGCCGGCCGCGGCCTGGTGCGGCTGGTGACACTGGCACCGGAGCGGGACGAGGGGCTCGCCACGGTGCGCTGGCTCGCGGCGCGGGGGATCCTCGTGTCGGCGGGGCACTGCGACCCGTCACTCGACGACCTGGCCCGCGCGGTCGACGCCGGACTGGCGGCATTCACGCACCTGGGCAACGGCTGCCCGCTCATGCTCCACCGGCACGACAACATCATCCAGCGGGTGCTCGCGACCGACGCACTCCGCTGGGTGATGGTGATCGCCGACGGGGTGCACCTGCCGCCGTCGGTGCTGGGCACGATCATCCGGCGTGTCGGCCTCGACCGCGCGATCGCGGTCACCGACGCCACGGCGGCGGCCGGGATGGGGCCGGGCCGCTACCGTCTGGCCGGCCAGGACGTGCTCGTCGACGAGGCGGGGGCCGCCTGGGCGGCCGATCGCTCCCACCTGGTCGGCTCGACCGCCACCATGGCCGACGTCCGCCGGGTGCTCGCGGCCGACGAGGGGCTTCCCGCCGATGCCGTCGCGCGGCTGACGGCGATCAACCCCGCCCGGGCCCTCGCCATGGCCGCCGGCTCCTGACCGCCGGCGGCGGTTCACCGCGGTGTCTACTTCGCGTCGGGCGGCGATTTTTTCGCGATCTTGTACGCCGTGTCATAGCGACCCCAGGACTGGGATCTCACACCGTTCTTCACGCTCCCTTGGTAGCGATCCAAGGCCGCGACGCGGGTGACGACCACATCCGCCTCCTCACCCGCACGAACCGCACCCGCGTGCACGGCGGCGACCTCGATGCGGGAATCTCCGGTGTACTGGTCGGTGCCCCAGATCACGCCGGCATCGCTGCCCTTGATCGTCACGGTCATGGATTCACCCATCGCGAGCGCGGCGACCGGGCGACGAAGCGGAACGCCCGCCCGCCCGCCGACGGGGGCCGGCCCAGGCGCTGACTTCCGGACGATGACGATGCTCCGCGAAAACCGTCCCCAGGGACCGCTCGTGACGCCGTTGCGGGTCGAGCCCTGGTGCCGCTCGGGCGACGCGACGACTGCGACCACCACCGTTCCCTCCTCCCCGTCCTTCAGGACCCCGGCATGGACGGCGGCCGCACCGATGTCGGAGTCGGCGGTGTAGATGTCGGTGCCCCACACGGCACCGCGGCGGCGGCCCGTGACTCGCATCTCCATGGTCTCTCCCAGCGGTTTGCCCAGGATTCCCGGTCCGCCGACAGCCACGGCTGCCTGCTCAACGCTGGCCGCCGTCGGGCCCGACGCCTGCATCACGAATGCCTTGGGATACCTTCCCCACTTCATGCTCCGGATGCCGTTCCGATCGGCATCGCCAAAACTCCCCGGCGCAGGAATGATCCACACCTTGATGTTTTTCGTCTCGCCCACCCGCACCAACCCGGCGTGCACGGCCGAGGCGCCCAGCGCCGAGTCGGTCGTGTAGATGAAGTCTCCCCACACCGGGCCGTTGGCGACGCCGGTGACCGGGATCGTCACCTGGTCGCCGACGGCCAGGCGGCGTATGTCGACGGCGGACGGCTGCCCGCGCTGTTCGGGAGCAGGGGCGTCGCCGGAGTCGGCCTGGGACTCCGCCGCGATGCGACGCCGGCTGCTTTCCAACGCCTGCCGCATCTCCGGAGAAGGAGCTTTGGCCACGAGTGAATCGAGGAGTTGCATCGCCTCGTCGTACTTCTTCTGCCGGACCTTCGACGAGACGTCCTGCATCTGCTTGCGGATCTCTTCCTGCGCCGCCAGCTGCCGCGCGAACGCCTGCCGGTCCCACTCGCCCGCCACGACACTGGCGACCGCATCGTCGATCCGCATCGGATGCCCGATCCACTCGATCTCACCCGTCTTGCCCACGATGAACGCAGTCGGGATGCCGTGCTGGTCGGCAGCCCGCATGTAATCCTGCTTCACGGAGCCGTCCGGATCGGTCGTCAGCCAGTACTCCTTCGTGATGTCGGCGAACGTCTCCTCGCCACTTCGTCGCTTCAGAAACTCCTCGATCACGGCCGGCTGCTCGTCGCTCACGCTGATGACCGACATCTTCTTTCCATGGCGTTGCTGCAACTCGCGCAGGTGAGGGATGCTCGCGATGCACGGCCCGCACCAGGTGGCCCAGAATTCGATCACGTACACCTTGCCGGCCTCGAACTCGCGAATCGGCTCCCGGTCGTTCAGCCAGTGCTCGATGTCGATCGACGGCGCCTTGGACCCGATCGTGAGCCGCTCGGACGCGGCAGCCGTCGCCGCAGCCCAGCCAACAAGAACGCCCGCGATCAGGCATTTCGCATGCGACATGTCATTGCTCCTCGGAAAAGACGTGATCGACGCCATGCGGACCGCTGCGGCCGCGGCCCGCCGAAAAACACACCCCCCGTCCGACTGGGTCCCAGTGTCCAGCCTTTGCCCAGCTTTGCCAAGGGGCGATCAGCCCGCACGGGGCGCACCCGGCGGCGTACGTCCCGCACTGCGAGGCTCCGGCTATCATCTGACGGCACGATGCCCCGGTCGATGCGCCGGCGGGGCGTCGGCATCCCCCGAGCGGCCACGCCTGCGGGCCAGCCGACTTCACGCGGCGTTCCTGGAGCCGCCACCATGCCCACTGGAATCGTCCTCTCGCCGCGGTACCGCGACCACCTCACCGGGCCGGGCCATCCCGAGCGGCCCGACCGCGTGACGGCGATCGAGTCCCGCCTCAAGGCCGACGGCCTGCTCGACCGGCTCGTGCGGATC
Source organism: Pirellulales bacterium (assembly GCA_044344895.1). Lineage (GTDB taxonomy): Bacteria > Planctomycetota > Planctomycetia > Pirellulales > UBA1268 > CAMCQY01. The sequence continues at coordinate 4,980 of JBIJCD010000097.1, forward strand.
GAGCCCCGCGTCGCCACCGAGGCCGAGGTGCTCCGCTGCCACACCGCCGACTACCTGGCGGCGGCTCGCCGCGACGTGGCTGCCGGCGCGGAGGCGCTCTCCACCGGCGACACGCCGATCTCGCCTGCCTCTCTCGACACGGCGCTGCTGGCCGCGGGCGGCCTGCTCGCCGCCGTCGACGCGGTCTGCACCGGCCGCGTGGCCAACGCCTTCGCCGTCGTGCGGCCGCCGGGCCACCACGCCACGCCCGACCGCGGCATGGGCTTCTGTTTGCTCAACAACGTCGCAATCGCTGCGCGGCACGCGCAGACCGCCCACGGTGCGACCCGCGTGCTCATCGCCGACTGGGACGTCCACCACGGCAATGGCACTCAGGACATCTTCTACGCGGATCCGTCGGTCTACTTCTTCGACACGCACCAGCACCCGCTCTATCCCGGCACCGGCAGCGCCGCCGAGACCGGCAGCGGACCGGGCGAGGGGTTCACCCGCAACTGCCCGTTTCCCGCGGGCGCCGGCCGCCGGGAGATCGTGGGGGCGTTCGCCGACCTGCTCGTGCCGGCGGCCGATGCCTTCCGTCCCGATCTCGTGCTCGTGTCGGCGGGGTTCGACTCCCGCATCGGCGACCCGCTCGGCGGCTTCAGGCTCACCGACGACGACTTCGCCGAACTCACCGCCATCGTTCGTGGCATCGCCGCGCGGCACTGCGACGGTCGTCTCGTGTCCACGCTCGAAGGCGGCTATGCGCTCGACGGCCTCGCGAGCGCGGCCGTGGCTCACGTCGGCGGCCTGCTCGCGTGAGGCCCGGAACGCGACGGCCCGCGGCTCAGCCGCCGCCCGCCGGCAGCTCGTCGATGACGATGTCCTTGAACCGCACCTCTGACACCGCGTTGCCGTGGATCTGCAGCGCGATGACGCCCGTGGCCGGCAGGCCCGCCTCCGGCTCGGTGTAGTCGACGGTCTGAGTGCCGTTGAGCCACAGTTGGATCCGCGGCCCATCGGCGCGGATGCGATAGTCGTTCCACTCGCCCGGCTTGAGCGCCTGCTTCGCCAGTTCGGCGGCCGGCTTCGCCAGCATCCGCTTACGACGCGATTCATCGTAGAGTGCGCCGTCGTGCCCGGCGCCGAAGTCGGCCTGGTAGCCGATCACCTCGTGGTCGTTCGGAATCCGCTCGCTGCGGAACTGGACCCCCGAGTTGACGAATCCCTGCGTGCCGGCGAGCTTGATCTTCAGCCGCAGGTCGAAGTTGCCGTACCGACGGGTGGTGCAGAGGAAGTCGTTCTTCTCCTGCTTTCGAGCGAGGCTCCCCGCCACGATCTCGCCGTTCTCGATCCGCCACACGCCGCTCGTATCCCCTTCCCAGCCCGCGAACGAGCGGCCGTCGAACAGGGGCATTTCGGCCCGCCCGGCCACGGCGCAGGCCACGACCGCCGCGAACGCCAGCACGGCCGCGGCCTGCCGCAGTGCGACGAAGTGGAGCAGCGAACAGGTGGGCTTCATGGTCGACCTCGTCGCGATGTCTCGGCACGTGCGGTGCGTGGGTGGGACGGCCGCTGCGTCGCACCTCGAGGGTTTGTACGACCGGGCGCGACGGCGTGTCAAACGCCGCACATCCGGGCAGCGGCCTGCATGGCCATCCGCGGCCGAGCGGCGTTTTGGCCGTTTTCGCCGCGCGGTGCGGCCACAGAAAGCGACACCGACCGCGACCCCTCACGAATCGTCGCGGATCGGCATTGCCATCATCGTGGCACTCCGATGAAAATCCCCGGCCGTTCCTTCGAGCGAACCTCGCGTGCCGCCCCGTGGGGCGTGCCCTGTTCGCCGCCATTCACAGCCCTCGTTGCCGCGTTCGGGAGGCGGACATGGAGATATGCAGCCACCGGCACCTGTGGGGTCCGAATGCGTGGGCCGGCGTTCCCGTGCTCGATGTCAGCGTCCGATGCACCGGCCGACGCGACGCCGACACCGTGCGGCGGGTCGCGGCCACGATCGACGCCGCGCTTCCCGAACGGGCGGCGACGTTCGGACCGTTCGCTGCTACCCCCGGCGAGTGCCCGGACCAGCTGCGGCTTCTGGCCGAGGTGGCACTCGCCCTGCAGGGAGTCGCCCGGCCCCCGGAGACCCGCTTCCACGGGATCCTGCCCACGGCCGACGGCAGCCTCTTTCGCGTTGCGATCGAGGCTCCCGATCCGACGCTGGCGGCCGAGTGCCTCCGTCGGGCCGCGGCGATCATCGAGGATGCGGCCGGGACTGGTCCGCTCGACCTGGCGGAGTGCCGCGACGACCTCGTCGATGTCGCCGACGACGCGTGCGTCGGCCCGAGCACGATGCTGATGGTCCGCGCGGCCGAGGCCCGCGGCATTCCGTGGCAGCGGATCGGCGACCAGAGCCTCGTGCAGCTCGGCCAGGGGGCTCGGCAGCGGCGGATCTGGACGGCCGAGACCGACCGCACCTCCGCCATCGCCGAGTCGATCTCCCGCAACAAGCAGCTCACCAAGCGGCTGATCGCCGCGGCCGGCGTGCCGGTGCCACGTGGTCGCGTGGTCGACAGCGCCGCCGAGGCCTGGGAGGCCGCGGAGTGGATCGGGGGGCCGTTCGTGCTCAAGCCACTCGACGGCAACCATGGCCGCGGCGTGTTCTTGAATCTCACCACCCGCGCGGAAGTCGAGCAGTCCTATCCGGTCGCCGCCGACGAGGGGCGGTCGAGCGATCTGGTGGTCGTCGAGGAATACGTGAAGGGAGTCGAACACCGTCTGCTCGTCGTCGGCGGCAGGGTTCGGGCGTGCGCGAAGGGGGAATACGTCTACGTCACAGGCGACGGCCAAAGCACGGTCGCCGCGCTGATCGACAGCCAAGTCAACAGCAACGACCCCCGCCGCGGATCGTCGGAGTCGATGCCCAACAAGACCGTGAAGCTCGACTCGGTAGTCCTCACCGAGCTGGCCCAGCAGCGGATGGCCCCCGACACCGTCCCCGATCGCGGCCAGCGGGTGCTGGTGAAACGGTTGGGCACGCACGGGCCCGACGTGCTGCCGAAGGTGCACCCCGAAATCGCCGCCGCGGCCGTGCGAGCGGCCCGTGCGGTGGGCCTCGACGTGGCGGGAATCGATCTGGTGGCCCAGGACATCTCCCGGCCGCTGCACGAGCAGGGGGCCAAGGTCTGCGAGGTGAACGCCGGTCCGCAGCTGCTGATCCATTCCAATCCCTCGACCGGCCCAGGCATCCCTGTCGGTGAGGCAATCGTCGACGAGCTGTTCGCTCCTGGACAGACCGGCCGAATTCCGGTCGCCGTGCTCACCGGAGCCGAGGCGGAGTCCGCGGCGATCGCGGTGGAGAAGATGCTCCGTGCCGCGGGCCGCACGCCCGGGCTCACCTGCGCGGCGGGCAAGTGGGTGGCCGGCTGGCGGTGCACCAGCGAGCCGCTCGCGACGACTGCGGCCGCCCGCGACCTGCTGATGTCGCCGGAAATCGACGCCGCCGTCTTCCAGCTCGACTGGCGGTCGGTCGCCGCCGAGGGAATGCCGCTGGATCGCTGCGACGTGCTCGTGCTGCTCGACGACGACGACCTGCCGGAGGCATCCGACGGCGGCGACTCGGCCCGGGTCACGGAGGTCGATTCGCGGCAGGCCGCCATGCGGGCGCTGCTGCGCGCGGTACCGCCATCCGGCGTGGTCGTGGTTCCGGCTGCGTCCCGCGCCGCCGTGGCGGCGGCGGTGGGGCCCGGTGTCGGCGTCATCGTGCTCGACGAACCGGGCGCCACGGCGACGGCAGACATGCGGTCGACCGGCGTCCGCCGCGTGGGCCTCGCCTCGGGCAGCGTGACCTGCCTAGAGGGCGGCGCATCGCTGCCCGTCGTCGCGATCGCAGACGTGGCTCCGACGCACGCCGATGCCGTGGCCGGTCCGACGGCGATCCTCGCCGCCGTGGCGACCGGACTCGGCCTGGGCCTGTCGCGGGAGACGATCCGGAACGGATTGACCATCCGTTGAGGGCGGCCGGCACCGTCGGGCCGAGAGACCTGCTCGGCCATGCTGCCGCGGCGGGGCGGCACGTCGGCTGACTGAGCCGCCGCAGCCGCTGAATATACTGGCGGGATGAGTGGCATCCCGCGCATCACCGTCATCGTCGCTGCCAAGAATCGCGCTGCCACGCTCGAGCGGTGCCTGCGGAGCGTTCCGCTTCAGGCGGAGTTGATCGTCGTCGACGGCGGGTCCGACGACGGATCCGTCGACATCCTCCGGCGGTCCGCGTCGCGGCTGGCGTGGTGGTGCTCGGAAGACGACGCCGGGATCTGTGCGGCCTGGAACAAGGCCGTCGCCCACGCCTCGGGGGAATGGATCCTGTTTCTCGGCGCCGACGACTGGATTTCCGACGCGGAGGCCTGGCAGAAGGTCGCCGCCCGCCTGGCCGACGTGCCACGGGAGATTCGCATCGCCTACGGCCCGGTGGCACTGGTCGCGGCTTCGGGCCGCGAGATCGCCGTCGTCGGTGAGCCGTGGGACCGCGCCGGCCGACGGTTCCGTCGCGAGATGTCGCTGCCGCACCAGGGCGTGTTCCACCGCCGCACGCTGTTTCCCGAGCATGGAGGCTTCGACGAGTCGTACCGGATCGCGGGCGACTACGAGTTCCTGCTGCGGGAGTTGCCGACGCGGCCGGCCGCGTTCCTCGGGCCCGACGCCGTCGTCGCCACGATGACGGTCGGCGGGCTCAGCACCCGCGGCACGAACATCCTGCAGCATCTGCGGGAGATTCGCCGCGCGCAGGAACGGCACGGCGTGTTCGCGTTCTCCCCCGGGTACGTGGCACGGTGGCTGAAGGCGGCGGTTCGCGAGGCGGGAAACCGCCTGGTCGGGCCGACGCTGGCGGGTCGGCTGGCCGATCATCTCCGCGCCGCAACCGGCCGGCCGAGGCTCTGGAGCGTCAGATAGAGCATCCGCAGGATCACCCATCGACAGGAACCTGCCGACCGTTCGCGGCCACCCCATGAATGCTCCCCCGCT
>JBIJCD010000517.1:0-2555 GCA_044344895.1 Pirellulales bacterium
CTGCGGCGTGATGTTGAGAAAAGCCATGCGGGCGGGGACCGTGAAGGAGAGGTGCTCGGTGAGGGACTTCATGGCGTGGTCTCGCGCGTACCGCGCCCGGCGGCTCCGGTGTCCGGGCGACGCCGGCACTGTATACCCGCCCGCCCGGCGATCGCACCCCAGCGTGGATTCGCGGAGCCTGTCCTGTCGGCAGCGAACGCCCGCACAAAAATGGTGCGGCCCCGCCAATCGCCCCCCCCAAGGAGAAACCAGCGGCGTGTTCGACGCCCGCCGGCATTGCTGCCGCCGGTGCCTTGCCGGCCGGTGCGGCCCGCTCCTACCGTTTGCGGCCCCCGGGAGGGTCGGCCCGCGTCCGGGTCGGCCGTTCCTGATCCCGGGGTTCCCTGAGGGTTTATCCATGACGAGCAAGATCTGCATTCGAGTGATGTCGGCGCTGACCTGCATCGCGTTGTCGGCGACCGGGTGGGATGCCGAGGCGGGCGGAAGACGGCATCATCGGCAGGCGTCGTGCTGCTGCGAACCGGTCTGCGACCCCTGCTGCGTGCCGGCATGGAAGCCCGTCTACGAAACCCGCTGTGCACCGGCTTGTGCACCGGCTTGTGCACCAGCCTGCGAGCCGGTCTGCGTCACGCGGATCGTCGAGCCGGCCGGCTGCTGCAGCACGGAGTGGGGCTACACGGTGGTGCAAGAGCGGGTGATCGTGCCGGCGGCCAGCTGCTGCGACGGCCGCATCGTGGCCGCGGACCGGCCGCAGACGGTGGCCGGCGGCGACACGACCCACGGCATGAACGCGAGCCCACGGGACGGCTCCATCGTTCGCAGCGTCTCCACATCGTCACGGATCACTCAGCCCGCGAGCGGACGCTGAGCGGCGATCGGCCACCGCGGCCACAGGCGGCCAGATGGCCCGATGATCGACTCCCGCGCGGGGCTCCCGCCCCGCGCGGGATGTTTTTGCCGCGGTGCATCACGGCCCTGGCGGCAGCGGGTCGCCTTCGGCAGAGGGCGGCTCGGCCCCGATGCGGATCAGGAAATCGTTGGCGGCGTCCGTCAGCACATCGGCGATCAGCCCCGACGTGCGCGGGTCGGCGAACCGTTCGGGGAGCGTGTTCCGCATCTCCGGATACGGGAATTCATCGTCTCCCGCGACCGGCCCGACCGTGACCCCGGCCGACTCGGCCGGAGCGGGGGACTCGGCCTCGGGATGCCAGGGGTCTTTAAGATGCCGGCCGGTCGGAACGAGCCGCTCCAGCGTGACGCGGTGCACTCCGCCCACTGCTCCGTCGCCGAACCGGCTGAACGTCCGCAGGAAGAACCGGCCCTCTTCGTCGGTCATGCCGAACGCCGCGTACTGGCGTCCACCGGCCGTCGATTCCGGGACGAAGGTCACCAGGGCGGCCGGCAGCGGACGACCCTCGTAGATCAGCCTGCCGCCGGCCGGAAATGTGGGCGGACGGTTCTCGAGCGCAGCATCGCCGGCGAGCTTCGGCTGCAGCCGCGCCAGGGCCGGCATGCCGACCATGATCGCCGTCGCGAGGATGACGGCCAGCGGCAGATGGGCGACCTTCGACAGATCCATGGGATCGACCTACCCGTTCAAGCACCGTGAACCAGACTGGCCGCGGAGGTACTCGCCCCGCCAGAAAAGCCAATCTGCTCCATTCCCAACCACCGCTGGCCGCGATGATATGCGCCTTGCGGCAGTGGGCGAAAGCCTGAAATCTCCGTCATGCCGGCCGCCAGATCGGGTCGGACGCCTGGATCGCCCCGGCGGCCAGCAGCATTGTCGCCGCGTGGATGTCGACGATCGCCTCGAGATCCTGGCAGTATCCGCCGCCGCAGACGATCGCCAACGGCGTGCCCCTGGCCCGCGCCGCCTCGAGCACCAGCCTGTCTCGCGCCAGCAGGCCGGGCTTCGTGAGCCGCAGCCTGCCCAGCCGATCACCCTCGTAGGGATCGGCGCCGGCGATGTAGAGCACGAGTTCCGGACGGCCACGGTCGAACGACTCGGCGACGGCGGGCCCGAGCAGCCGCAGGTAGTCGTCGTCGCCGGTGCCGTCCTCGAGTGGCACGTCGAGCGATCCCGACACCTTCCGCAGCGGAAAGTTGCGGGCACCGTGGATCGACATGGTGAACACGGTCGGGTCGTCGGCGAAGATTTCGGCGGTGCCGTTCCCCTGGTGCACGTCGCAGTCGAGGATCAGCACCCTCCCGACGGCGCCGCGGGCCTGCATTTCCCGGGCGGCTACGGCCACGTCGTTGAACACGCAGTAGCCCTCGCCCCAGTCGGTGCCCGCGTGGTGCGTGCCACCGGCGAGGCTCGCCGCCACCCCGTCCGCGATCGCGGCGGCAGCGGCGTCGACGGCAGCTCCCGTGCTTCGCAGCGACCGCTCCACCAGCTCGCGGCTCCAGGGAAACCCGATCCGCCGCACCTCGTCTCGCGTGAGGGTGCCCGCCATCACGCGGCCGAGATAGCCGGCGGCGTGCACCCGCCGCAGTTCGTCGTCGGTCGCGGCGTGGGGCTCGATGAATTCGAGCGTCGCACCGGCCGCGGC
>JBIJCD010000518.1:0-2552 GCA_044344895.1 Pirellulales bacterium
GACGCCCGCCAGCCAGGTCCGCGGCGAACCGATCCGCCGCGACTCCGGCAGGAGCATGGAGAGCACGGCCGCCGCTGTGAGCGACCGCAGGCCGGCGATCTCCCAACTCGTGAGCGTCGTCAGCTTGATGACGGCACCGCCCGTCGAGAACAGCAGGGCCGCGACGAGGACGGCGATTCGGTAGCGCATCGGGGCGATTGTGCGGGGCCGGAACGGAGCGCCGCAACCGCGGCGGGCCGGCCCGCCCGGTGAGCCGCTCGGTCAGCCGTCGCCGCCGCTGGCGTTGCCGTCTTCCGGTGCCGCCTTGCCGCGCCGCCTGCTCTTGGGGTCGTCCTGCCTGCGGAACACCGCGACCACGTCCTCGATCGGCACCACGTAGAGCAGGTTGCTCTGCTCGAAGTCGACCGGGATCGAGTTGCGGGGATGGAATAGCACCTTGTCGTACTTCTCGATGGGAAAATCGGCGTCCCGCTCGACCTGCAGGCTGACCTCGACGACCCGTCCCGTGATCGTGGGAATCTCCGCCTGGTCGGGCAGCACGATGCCGCCCCGCGTGGTGTGGCGGCTCTCATCCTTGCGGATCAGCACCCGCATCCCCAGCGGCTCGACGAATTCGTTCACGCTCATGCCGATGACCATCCCTCCAGCGATCGCGCCGTCTCGCCGCGGGCCGACGCCGCAGCACCGCCGGTGTTGTACGCGCCGCGGCGACGGCACGCCACTCCCCGGTGCGGCATCCCGCGATCGCTCCGCCGGCATCCGAGCGAGTCGGGACGCATTTGGAGCAAACCCGCCGGGCGGTCAGAATCACCACAAGCATCACCCGCCGAACGGCCTCCCTCCATCGCCCCCGGGCCGCCGTGCTCCCCGACTCCACCGGCCACAGCGACGACACCGAGCCGCGATCCGGCGCGGCATCGGTGCGCCTCAGCGGGCTGAACAGCTTTTTCGGGCTGCCACCCACGCCGGACGGCAGCGACGTCCTCGTGGGCGCCAGCCTCGACGGCGTGCAGATCGTCCGCCTCATCGCCGAGGGGGGCATGGGCCGGGTGTACGAGGGACTGCAGGACAAGCCCCGCCGCGCCGTGGCCGTGAAGATGATCCGCCCCGGCGTCGTCTCGCCGTCGCTCGTGAAGCGGTTCGAATACGAGGCGCAGGTGCTCGGCCGGCTCGCCCACCCAGGCATCGCCCACATCCATTCGGTGGGCGTGCACGAGGTGGCCGGCGCGGCGGTGCCCTACTTCGTGATGGAGTACATTCCCGACGCCCGCACCCTCACCGCCCACGCGCAGGAGCGAGGGCTGTCCACCCGCGAGCGGCTAACGCTCTTCCAGAAGGTCTGCGAGGCCGTCGCCCACGGCCACCACAAGGGCGTCGTCCACCGCGACCTGAAGCCCGGCAACATCCTGGTCGACGCGGAGGGGCGGCCCAAGGTCATCGACTTCGGGGTGGCCCGCAGCACCGCTGCCGACGTCGCCGTCACCACCATGCACACCGACGTCGGCCAGCTCGTCGGCACGCTGCAGTACATGTGTCCGGAACAGTTCACCGCCGATGCCGACGACATCGACATCCGCGCCGACGTCTACGCCCTCGGCGTCGTGCTCTACGAGCTGCTCGTGGGCCGGCCGCCCTACGACCTCCGCAACAAGCCCGTGTTCGAGGCGGCGCAGGTGGTCCGCGATGTCACGCCCGCACCGCTCTCCTCGTTCGACCGGGTGCTGCGGGGCGACCTCGACACGATCGCGGCGAAGTGCCTGGAGAAGGACCGGTCGCGGCGCTACTCCAACGCCACGGAATTGGAGGCCGACATCGGCCGCTACCTCGCGGGCGAGCCGATCGCGGCGCGGCCGCCCGGCCTGATCGACGATCTCCGCCGCCTGATCCGCCGTCACCGCGGCGTGGCGGCGGCGACGATCCCGCTGGCCGCCGCACTCGTGGCCGCCGTGATCGGGCTCGTCTTCTTCGCGGTCGCCGCGCGGCGGGAGGGGGCGAAGGCCGCGGTGGAAAGCGACCGCGCCCGGGCGAGCGAACTATCGGCCCGCCAGGCCGCCGCGGAGTCGGAGCGGCAGCGTTCACTGGCCGATGCGAAGACGGGCGAGGCGCTGCGGCGGCTGTACGTCGCCAACCTGCAGTCGATCCCCGGCAAGATCGCCGAGGACGACGTGCCGCGGTCGCGGACGCTCGTCGACGAGAGCCGCTCGCTGCTGGGCACCGACTCCGACCCGTTCGAATTGCGGTATTTCCGCTGGCTGCTCGACGCGGCTCCCGTGGCCCTGCCTGGCCGCGCCGGCTGCCTGCTGCAGACGGCCGGCGGCAGGCGGCTGGCCGTCACGCTCTCGCCCACGGACGGCCCGCGGGTGTGGGATGCCTGCTCGGGCGGGCTCGTCACCGCGCTCTCCGGACACGCCGCGGACGTGACGGCGACGGCCGCGAGCGGTGCCGGCGGCTGGATCGCCACGGGGGCCGCCGACGGCAGCGTGCTGCTGTGGGACGTCGGCAGCTGGACGCCGCGGACGCTGCGCGACACGGGCGCGGCCGTCACGGGGCTC
>JBIJCD010000519.1:0-2548 GCA_044344895.1 Pirellulales bacterium
CGCTGCCGATGATCGGCCGATGCTGGTGATCTTCCGGGCGGGGTGGTGCCGCTGGTCGGCGGAACTCGCGCAGGGCCCGCTCGCCGACCGCCGCCTGGTCGCCCATTCCCGGAAGTTCATCTGCGTCGTCATCGATGCCGACCGGCATGCGGCCGACTGCAAGCGGTTCGGCGTGAAGGAATTCCCCACCGTGCTGCTGGCATCCTCCGGCGGCACCGAATACCGACGCTGGACTGGCTGCCCCACGGTCGAGGATCTGGTGACCGCGATGAACGGCGAGACGCCGGCCGGACGCATGGCTGCGACCGATGAGGGAAAAGCCACCGCCACCCGTTGACGCGGGTGCATGCAGCGCGTCAGGGTTTGGCGTCCGCATCTGCCGCCGCCGCTTCGCCGCCGAGCGAGTCCTCGAGCATCGCCTTCGTCCGTGCGGCCGCGAGCTCCTTGCCGAGGTCGGCGAGCGACTTGATCGCCTTGACGCTGGCCGGTGACAGCCCCGCGCCGGGCACCTTGTCGGTCAGCCCGGTGGATGTTTCGAAAATCACCTCGGTGCCGAGCACGGCGGCGACCTTGCCCTTGAGCCGCTGATTGGCGGTGAGACCGGTCCAATCCTTCGTCCCCGAGCTCGAATAAAACTGCTTGGCGATCCGTTGCTGCTTGTCCGGCAGCGCCGCCCCCTTCTCGTTGGCGAAGGTCCGCAACCCGCCCACGTTCATCATGCCGAGGTTCACCAAGCTGGCCCGGTCTTCCCGGACGAGCGGCTCGAAAAGCTTGGCCGAGTCATCCATCGCAGTGATGCCGTTGAGGGACAGAAATGCGCCCTTGTAATCCGACAACGCCTTGGCCACGTCGGGTGTCAGGGAGGTGAGGCCGTCGAGCGACAGGATGTTCGTCGTCGTCGCCAGCGCCGCGGCGGCGGTCGCGTCGATCGAGGTGAGCGCACTGAGATCGAGATGCTTGCGGCCCCGGGCCAGCGTCTCGAAGACCACCTTGTCGTTCAGCGGCCTGGCGAGGCCCCGCGCGGCGGATGGCTGCAGGACGAACACCCCCGGGGCATCCACGAACGCCGCGAGCGGCGTGCCGGTCCGCAGGTCCAGCCGGACACCCGGCGGCAGCAGCGGGAGCAGCTCACGCAAGCGTTCGACGGTCCTGCCCGGCGATGAGACGTTGGTCTTGGACTCTTCCTTGTAATCCTGAGCCATCCGCGCCTTGTCCGCTTCGCTGAGCAGGCCCTTCTCCACGGCCTCGGCGAGGATCGATTCGAGCTCCTTCTCGGCCGCCGCCGCCGGTGCTTCCGCACCGACCACGGTCACCGCCGCCTGCCGGATGGCCTCCGGCAGACGCGGTCCCTGCCGCCGTTCTGTCGGAAACAACGCCTCCGTGCCACACTCCACCTGCCGCAGCCGGGGCAGTGACAGCAGCGGGCCGGCATAGGCCAGCAGCGGGTCGGCCACATCGCGCGAAAGGGTCGCCACCGCGTCGAGAAACACGCCGTTTGCCGTGGAGGCCAGCGCCTGTGCCGACGGCGGATCGAGCTGGTTCAGCGCCGGGAATACGAGATGCTTCTGGCCGGCGGCGATGGCGGCCAGGGCGGCTGGATCGGGTGGCGACGTCGCCGCGATGGTGAGGGTGCCGGACGAGGCGACGAGGGCCGCTGTGAGTGGCGAGTCCTGCACGTCCGCGACACTGGCGGTCTTCAGCGTGGCGAGAGAGAGACCCGGCCCGCGGTATCCTGACAGAGCCGCGGCCTGCTCGGCCGACAACTCCTTGACGCCATCGAGCGAAACGTGGCCGGCACACTTGGCGAGCTCCGCGAGGACATCGTTGCCGAGTGTCTTGGCGGCAGGAAAACTGACCGCCTTCTTCCCGCCGCCGAGCGCTGCCGCCAGCTCCGCCGTCGGCTCCTGCAGAACCGTGAACTCGAGTCGTCCTTCCCCCGCGGCCATCTCTGCCAGCCACATCGGCGGATGTTGCTGCCATTCGTCGGCCGACCAGAATCGCACGGCGCCGGCGAACTGCGCGATCGCGCTGCACGCCGCCCGATCCAGATCGCACGGCACGTACACGTCGACGCCGTCCTGCTGCTGCCCGGCCTGGATCAGATCTGAAACGGCGTGGACATCGAGCTTTTCCGGCTGGACGAGCAGCAGCAACGGTTTTTCCACGGAGTCGAGCCGGTCGGATCGCTTCACGGCACGCAGCAACCCGTCTTCGGCCCGGATCTCCATCGTGCGTGGGAGCCGGAAAACGGCGTCGAGGAACCGCGGGCCGGCGGCGCGGTCGAGCCCCGGCGTTTCCTCGGTCGTCGCCAGCCGCGCACGAATCTGCAGCTTCGTCGCACCGCGAAGCGATTTCGGAAGTGGATACACCGCCTTGGATTCCCAACTGGAGCCCGTCCGGCTGCGGGCGGGGTCCAGGAGGAACAGCCGCGTCCACTCACTGCCGTCCTTGGACACATCGACGTCGATCGAAGCCTTGGCCGTCGTGACGCGCGACGGCGCCCGGATCACGCCTCCGCCGATGGCGAACGGCAGCTTCATGCGGAGCG
>JBIJCD010000520.1:0-2545 GCA_044344895.1 Pirellulales bacterium
CTGAAGGAGCGGCCCGGGCTTTCCCGCCTGTCGGCCCGCACCCTCCACCGCGACTGCCAGTTCCTGGTGTCCTGCGGCTATCCGATCGATCATCTGCCGATTCCCGGGGGTCGGCGCCACGGATGGCAGATGGGGAAGGACGCGACGGGGGGGCGGCGGATGCCCGCCGAGCCGCTCACCCTGCTGGAGTTGGTCGCCTTCATCGTGGGCCGCGACCTGCTGCGGACCTTCGAGGGCACGATCCTCTGGTCGGGCATCGAGTCGCTGCGGCACAAGATCGAAAAGAACCTGCCGGCGGGCTTGCTCGAACGGCTGGAGGCAGCCAAGCGGGTGTTCCGCGTGGAGGGCTTCGAGCCGTCCCGCTACGCCGCCCGGCCGCGGCTGCTCTCCACGCTCAGCGCGGCGATCACCGACTGCCGCGAGATCGCGATCGCCGTGCGGTCCGAAGCGGCCGAGGAGCCGGATCGACGCCGGATGCGGCCCGTGCAGCTCGTCATCCAGCCGCCGCAGGTCATGCTGCTGGGCCTGGAGGTCGTGCCGGAGCGTGCCGACGCGCCCCTGCTCGTCGACATCGAGCGGATCGAGACCATAACGCCGCTCGACTCGACCTTCCCGTCGGCGACGGTCGATCTTCAGGCGCTGTTGGCAGCTGCCCGCCGCTCGTGACGCCGGCCCCGGTCACCGGCCCCGCTCGGTGTCGCGGACGTACTTGTGGCACTGGATGCACTTCATGGTGACCTCCATCCATGCCAGGGCCGCGCCGTCGAGGTTGCGGGCCTTGGCCGCGGCCCGCAGCGCGTTGCAGGAGCGGCGAAACTCCTCGCTCTGCCGCTTGTAGTCTTCCGTCTGCAGCACCTGCCAGCTCGAGGCCTGGCTCGCCAGCGCGAGGTCGTGGGCGCCGCGGTCGATGAGATCGAAGTCCTCGACCGCCAGCCCTTCGAGGACGTGCTGCCCGTGAAGCAGTTTCGCCCGCATGAACGCCCCCACCTTGTCGGCCTCGACCGGCGGTTCCTCGGCGGCCGGCACGCCGGCCATCGTGACGACTGCGGCGAGGATCAGCAGGCTGCCAACCGCCGCCGGCCCGTGCGGCTCACTCCAGCCCCAGATCCTCGTTGTATCCCTGTTGGACGACGGCATTTTCATTCCTTTCGTGCTCGAGAAGATGCCGGATGAACCGCTCGCAGCCCGCCGCGATCCGGGCCCACGCCGCCGCACTATCGGCTGTTTCGAGGCTGCGGATCAAGTCGTCGAGCTCCGCGAGGAGGGCCGGATGCTCGCCCACGACGGCCCGGGCCGCGGCCGAGAGTCGCGGGAGCCGGGCGATCGACTCCTCCAGGAAGCCGCCGCGCTCCTCCTGGGCGAAGTGGGCGTCGAGGTGGTGCCGCAGCGTTTCGAGCGCGGCCCGCAGGCGAGCGACGCCCGGCCGGGAGGCCGCCAGGCAGTCCCGCACCGTGCCCAGTTGGGCGTGCAATTCCCGGTGCTGCGCCAGGATGTGCCCCATGATAACGGGGTCGGCCCGGTCGATGGAAGCCATGGACGATGCTCCGCGTGCGTGCCCCACGCGGAAAGCGTAGGCTGCCGCGGGGGTCGCCGGCGCGGCGGATGCCCCGCCTGCGGGCCGCGTCGCCGTTTCGTCTCCGGACACTCCTCCGCTCCATGGCCGAACCTCCCTTCGCTCCCCGGCCCGGCCCGTCGCCCGCGCAGACGCGGCCGCGTCTGCCGCCGCCCGGTCGTGACGCCTTCCAGGCGCGGGCCGTGTTCGTCGGCACGGGCATCGATCTGGCGGCCCTCGGGGCGAACGATCGCACCGGCGCCGCGCCGCTGGTCGTGGAACTCCTGGGCGCGCTCGACGGCGGCCTGGCGGTGCTCTTCCGCTACGGCGCGGTGGTCTTCTACCAGGCATCGCCGGCGGCGATTACCGAGTATCTGCGGCAGATCGCGCCGCACCTGCGGCAGCCGTTCGCGACCGCCGAGCAGGAGACGGAAGTGCTCGACATCCGCGTCGAGCCCTCCGGCCGGGAGGCCATCGAGGGCACCACCCTCGTGCTGGCCGAGGCCACGCTCGAGCGGCTGCAGATCGTCGCCGACATCCTCGCCAAGAGCGTCTCGCTGGCCCATCACGAGCGGAGCATCGAGCGGCAGTTCGAACGGATCGAGCCCTTCGCGGTGAACCTCGACCACTGGGGTCGCGGCGGCCGTGCCGCCCGCGAGCTCCTCCAGCACCTGGGCACGGCCCTGCTCGCCGAGCATCGCGTCGTGGCCGGGACCCAGGTGGACGATTCGCCGGAGCTGCTCTGGGACCACCCGGAAATGGAGCGACTATGGGCCCGGCTGCGGGACGAGTTCGAGATCCGGGAGCGTTTCGCCGCGCTGCACGGCAAGCTGGCACTCATCTCGCGGACGGCGGAAACGGCCCTCGGCTTGCTGCAGAACCGTCGGGCCCTGCGCGTGGAATGGGCGATCGTGGGGCTGATCGTGTTCGAGATCGTGATCACGCTCGTGCAGTGGTGGCTGGCGGGTTTCCAGGCCGGCGGGGTATAAGACT
>JBIJCD010000522.1:0-2536 GCA_044344895.1 Pirellulales bacterium
GCCGAGTCGGCCCGCAACGCCGAGTCGTCGCCGCTCCAGGATCCCGCCGGCGCCGACATCGGCAGCCAGGCGGTGACCGACCTGCTGGCCCGCCACCGCGGCACGCTCGACCTGCTGCGTCGGGCCGCCGACCGTGACACCTGCCGATTCACCCGCGACTGGACCCGGCCGTCGGTCGGCATGGTTCTGCCGGAGCTGCAGTCGCTGCGAACTGCCGCCCGGCTGCTCTCGCTGGCCGCCCGCCGCGAGGCCGCCGACGGCGACGCCGCAGCGGCGCTGGGCGACATCGTCCGCATCGGGCGGATGGGCCGCCACGCCTCGGCCGAGCCGATCTTGATTTCGGCGCTCGTCGGCATCGCGACCGACCGGATTGCCCTGGCGACGCTCGCCGACGTGCTGCCGCAGCTGCGGAAGGCCGATCTGCCTGCGCTCGACTCGCCCGAGGTGGCCGACCTCGTGGGAGCGGTGCCTTCGATCGCCAAGCACTTCTACGGCGAGGAGGCCTTCGGCCTGTCGATCTTCGCCGACCTGGCCGACGGCCGCATGGACCTCCGCAGCCTCGGCCCCATGCTGGCCGCCAGTCCCACGCCACCGTCGACCAGCCCGCTCTCCAGGCTGGTGTTCTCGCCGCTGTCGAGTCTGTTCCGCTCGCTCTTCGTCGACGACGACATCGCCGCCTACCGCTCGATCATGAACAAGTATCCGGTGCTGACGGCGAATCCACCCGTCTGGCCCGACCTGAAGAAGCGTGCGGAGGAGATCGAGAAGGACCTGAGCACGACGAACCGGGGCCTGATCACGTCGCTCATGACGCCGGCGCTCACGGGCATCCTGCGGTCCCGCGTGCAGTCGCAGGCGATGCACGAGTCTGCGGCGGCGCTCGTCGCGGCCACCCGGCAGAGGCTCGCCACGGGCAGCGTGCCCGCCACGCTCGACGAGCTCGTCCCGGGCCAGCTGCGTTCCGTGCCGCGCGACCCGTTCGCGACCGACAAGCCGCTGCTCCTGCGGCGGACCGACGCCGACTGGACGGTCTACTCCGTCGGCCCCGACGGCGAGGACGACGGCGGCCCGGTGCGTGCCAACGTCGAAACCCCGGGGGGCAACGACGACGTCGGCCTGCCGATGAAGCTGTAACTGTTCGAGTTCTCTCGCGGCACACGTGCGGTGCGAAGGCCACCTCGCCCAACCCGGCTTCGACCTGCCCCTGCCCCTTCGCCGGACGCTCGCTCCGGCCCTCCGGGCCTTCGCTCTCTCGGAGCTGACTACGCTCCGCCATCCATGGCTGCGCTTGTCAGCTGCGCCGGCTCTCAGGGCAAGGGTAGCCCTTCGCCTCCGCGCTCAGACGATCGGGGCATCACTGCAGCTAAACCGATTTCGCTCTTGTCAACGAGGGGTTGTCCATGCCCCGTGAGCCGGCCTTGGCGGCCAGCGCAGGCAGGATGCCGGAGCGCCGCCGGCATGGAGTGAGCGACGGCCAGGATGGCCGAAGCGAACGTCCGGCGATGGGGGATGGGCAGCCCCGCCGCGTGCGAGTCGGGCTCCGCACGACGAGCGTCAGCCGGAGCCGCCGCGGGACGGCGGCGACGGCGCGACAGCCTCCGGCCGAAGCGAACGTCCGGCGATGGGGGATGGGCAGCCCCGGACGACCGCTCGCAGATGCGACGCGGCCTAGCCCGCGGGCGGATCGAAGTCGCCCGTCATGTCCCGCCACACGCAGTGGATGTGGTTGGCTGGATTGCCCTCGGCATCGGGCTGTACGTTCACGAACTCGATCACGAACGTGGGCCCCTCGACCCGGTAGCCGTGACCCACGCCCGGCTCGAGGCTCCCCTGCCAGGCGAACCGCACCGCACTCCAGCCCGTGCCCGCGGCCCCACCGTCCGCCGCCTCGATGAGCGTCATTCGTTCGGCGGCGACGTCGGCCGTCATCGATCCGCAGTAGGTGTCGACGAGCCGCCGGAGAAGCTTCCGCTGCGGGTCGGTGAGGTCGCCGAAGCCGATGCCGGCGGCCGGCTCCCGTGGCGACTGCGGCTCGCCGGCGGCCCGGATGTCCTTCGGCGCGGCCGCCGCGATCACCGCCTTCGACCGCTGCGGCCCGTCGAGCGACCGGACGAGTTCGAACGCAAGTTCTTCCTCGTCGCGGAGCACCCGGGTGCCGGTGGCAGGCAGGCCGGCGAACGTCTTCTTCACCGTCGCCGGATTGGCACCGAGGAACTGCGGCGTGGAGTCGACGATGCGGCCGTCGCGGACGACGAAGTTGAGCGACAGGTGGTGGCCCTCCACCGACAGGGCCCAGCCGCCCTTCTCCGCCGGCGTGCCGAAGATCGTGAAGAAATACCGCTGCGGATCGCGGACGTTCTTCGCCTTGTCCGCTTCGAGGATCCGCAGGATCTCGTCGAGCTGCATGATGGCGGCCGATTTGTCATATCCCGACTGCGAGACCGCCGACCGCAGCAGTTCCATCGCCAGCTTCTGCTGCGCCGGATTCATGTCCCGCAGCGACAGCCCCTTTCGCTCGAACTTGGGGATGAAGTGC
>JBIJCD010000531.1:0-2535 GCA_044344895.1 Pirellulales bacterium
GGCGTCGCCGTCTCCGACGGCTCTCCTGTTGCTTGTTGGGTGGTTGGTTCCCTCTTGCGGCGCGTGAACGCGCGTGATGCCTCAGTCGGCGGGCACGATAAAAAATCGGGGGGGGGGGGGGGCAATCCCCGTGCCAAACGCCCCGCTTTTTTGGGGTTATCGCACCCGCTCGATCTCATCGAGCAGGAACTCCAGCCGACCATCGGGCGTGTCGATCAGCCATCGCTCGCCCACGTTCTCGGCGACCCGGCCGATGTAGCTCGTGCCGTAGAACGGGCGAGGAACCCGCACCATGTCGCCCGGCTCGGGCCTCCAACCGCTGATGTAGATCTCGCGCATCGCGGCGATCGCGGCGGCGGCTTCCGCATCGCCCGGCATCCTGTTTGCGTCCATGCGTTTTGACTCCCTGCGAGGTGAAGAACTGATCGTCTGTCCATCGGTGAGGGGGCGTATCGTAACCCCCTCATCTGCCCGGTCAAGCAACTTTTTCTCTCGGCGTTTCGCTCTATGAAATGAGGCGTTTTCGTTCGTGGCGTATGGTCTATCGGCAGTTAGGCTATTGGCTAGCGGTAGTTCTGTCAACCAGAAATACCGGCAGCGAGAATCCGAAGCAAAACGATCGCGAGCTCGATCCAGATTTCAGCGTTCATGTGCCCTCCTTGGCGTGTGAAGAATCCAAAAGTGCCACCCGTTTCGCGGCTGTCGGCGGGCCGGGTGGCCCCACCCTGTGCGGTCAGTTGTCGATGTCTCGTTCGATTGCGTTCGGGTACGCCCGCTTCACCTTCTTCAGCGAGTCGAAGTGGTCAACGTACTCGCCGTCAACTCGCACTTCATAAACCCAGCCGACAACGCCGAGATGTATGCGGCCGTCCTTGTCTTCCGTCTGCGTTTCGTTTTCGTCCCAAACCTTCGCGTATGTCGCCGTCTTGGTTGCCTTGCTCATCGTCTCGTCTCCTCTCTCGGGGTGGTCGGTCAGTTGTCGATGCCGTGGCGGCAGAGGTGCTGATCGGGGCAGGCGACCGGGGAAAGCCAGCCAGGTTGCCCAGCATCGCAGTCAGTCCGTGCGGCTTCGTCCACCACGGCACGCACGCGAGCCGGTAGCGCGTCGTATCGTGCGTACAGGTCATCGATGTGAGCGACCGCAGACGAGACGCTCGGTTCCCACTTGCCATTGATGCCGCTCGACGAACCGTATGAAACGCTCGGTGTGACTGCGAACCCTTGCTGCGACTCGCACAGCCGCCCGCTCCCGTGCTTGCTAATGAAGTTCCGGGTGATGCGAAAGCCTCGGTGCATGAATGTCATCGCGTCGATCTTCGTTGCCTTGCTCATCGTTCGTTCCCTTTCGTCTCGTGGTGTCGTGCCCGCTGGCCCAGGTGCCAGCGGGCGGTAGTTCGTCAGGCGGCGACCAAGATCGACTCGCCAGCATTGTCGGCGTACTGCAACTTGGCAGCCTTCACGCCACGCAAGTCAGACTTGCGGAGGATGCGGTAGACCCGCTCATCACGCTCGTAGTCGGCGAGGCTCGCCCAATCGGCCCAGTAGGTTTCGCAAGCCGCGAGGCAGGCGGCCCGAGCGTCATCGGAGATGCGGCGATTGTTGAAGATGTAGGAAGCACCGCCGAGCTTCATGATCTCGCCGTCTTCAGCAACCACGAGCGTGGGGTCGTAGTGGTAGGAGTCGGTCATCCCGTCGAAGTGACCGAGGGAGTACTTGCCCGTCACGGCAGCGACCTGCTCATCGGTCGGGCCATCCGTCCAGCCGATGTCGATGCTGGAGCCGCGACCGGCGTCGGATCGCACCGAGAACTTGATGCCGGGGAACTTGACCTTGAGCTCGCTGCGAATCGCCTTGGCGGCACTCTTCGGGTTTTCGTGAATCGTCTTCATGGCTTCGGTCTCCCTTGCTTTCGTGTCCCGCGAGTCTCATTCGCTCGCGTCTGGGGGTACTATAGGCTATCGGTAGTTGGGCGTCAAGCGGATGAGGAAAGATTTTTTTGGGGGCGTTTTCGCGGGGGAAAACGCTACTTCCGCCGCTTGGCGGCTTTTTTCCGCCGGGCGGCTGGCCGCTTGGCGAGGTGCTTCTTGCCCGTCGCCCTGGTCGTGAGGCTGTCGCGGATCTCGGTGGCCGAGCGTTTCTCGACCAGCCGCAGCCGTAGGCCGAGCATCCGGCTCGCGAGCTTCTTCTCGCGGCAGAGATGCCGCACCCAGCCGTCGGTGCAGCCGATGTACTCGACCGCCTCCGCGACCGTGAGGTAATCCACGCCGTCGATGTTGTAAGCCATGCTGACCATCCCTCAGATACTACCGCTAGCCTACAGGCGGGTCAAATAATCGCGGGCTTTTCGCCCGCGAAAACGCATCTTTTGCCGATCGCGGATGCCGCCGCGTAAGATGCACTACTGAACAGAACGCGAGTGGAGACGATGGGGGTTCACGTATGTACAGGTGTGGTACCGTCTTCATGCTGCTGGAGGCTGAAAAATGCACGATCCCGAAACGCTCCGCTCGATCCTCGACGCAGACTATGCACCCC
>JBIJCD010000523.1:0-2530 GCA_044344895.1 Pirellulales bacterium
ACGGCACCTACGCCGCCAGCTCCAAGACCGCCGTGCCGATCTGCATGGGTGACTACTTCCGCGGCTTCCGCGTCATCGGCACCAACGCCGCCTACTTCGACCGCTTGACCGTCGGCGACGGGCGGCCCTTCGCGTTTTCTTCGGGCAAGAACTTCCGCGACGACGAGTTTTTCGGTGGCGTCCTCGGCGCGACGGTGGCCGCCCGGCTGGGGCTGCGCGTGGGCGACACATTCGCGCCCACGCACGGGGCCGACGACGGCAAGGTGCACGACCCGTTCACCGTGAGCGGCATCCTGGCCCGCACCGACACGCCGGTCGACCGCGGCGTCTACGTGAACATGGAGGGCTTCTACCTGCAGGACGGCCACGCGAAGCCGGTGGAGGCGGCGGACGACCAGCCGACGGCTGCCGGCGCCGCGGCGGCGACCGCGGGCGGCACGTCGGCCGAGGGCCACCAGCCGCTGCCGTTCGCGCAGCGGGAGGTCACCGCGATCCTCGTGGAGACGGCGTCGCTGCCGGGCCTGCCCGGCATGCCCGACCTGCCCGCGGAGCTGACGGCGATGGGCCTGCGGACGGCGATCAACGAGGGCCGCGACGGCCAGGCGGCGGAGCCCGTGCGCGAGATTCGGCAGCTGCTCGACCTGTTCGTGCGGCCGCTGGAGCTGCTGCTGCTCCTGGTGACGGCGCTGGTCGTCGTCGTCTCGGCGATCAGCATCCTCGTCAGCATGGTGGGGTCGTCCCTGGAGCGCAGCCGCGACGTCGCGATCATGCGGGCCCTGGGCGCGCGGCGGTCGCACGTGCTGGCCGTGGTGCTGATCGAGTCGGTGCTCCTGGCGGTGGGCGGCGGCCTGGCCGGGTGGGCGCTTGGCCACCTGCTCGTGGGGGCGATCTCGCCGCTGATCACCACCAACGCCGGCGTCTCGGCGAGCGTGCTCTCGGCGGCGCCGGGGGCCGAGCTGCTCCTCGTGCCGTTTCTGGTCGCCCTCGCGATCCTGGCGGCCCTCCTGCCGGCCGTGGCGGCCTACCGCACCGACGTCGCCAAGTGGCTCCAGGGCGGCTCGTGATCGGTCGCGGAGCCGGCCAGTCCCCCGCTACAATACCGGCATGAGAAACACGCCTTGCCGGACCGCCGGCCCACGTTCGTTCGAGCGTCTCGTCGTGGTTGTGGCGACCGTCGCGGCGCTGGTCGCGGGCCGGCAGCAGCCCGTGTCGGCCTGCCCGTTCTGCTCTGCCGTGTCGCTCACGTTCGCCCAGGAGATCGCCCAGAGCCAGACGGCGGTGATCGGTCGGCTCGTGGAGCCGCCGCCGGCCGGCGCACTTTCGCCCCGTGCGGAGGGGCCGCTGCCGAAGGGAAAATTCGCCGTGGTCGAGGTGCTCAAGGGGGCCGACCTCGTCGCCGAGGCCGGGCACGGCGCCGGGAACGGCACGCCCATCGAGACCATCCTGCTGGAGAACAAGCCCGTCGGTTCACTCTTCCTGCTGCTGGGTATCGAGCCACCGAAGCTCGTCTGGTCGAGCCCCATCCCGGTGAGTGACCGGGCCGTGGATTACCTCAAGCGGCTCGGGGCGCTGCCTGAGAAGGGGCCCGATCGGCTGGCCTTCTTCCAAAAGCACCTCGAAGACGCCGACGAGACGCTCGCCCGTGACGCCTACGACGAGTTCGCCGTCGCCCCCTACGCCGACGTCCGCGGCCTCGCCGACCGCATGGATCCGTCGCAGCTGCTGGCCTGGATCGAGAACCCGAAGGTCCAGGCCAACCGCCGCCGTCTCTACGCCACCATGCTCGGCGCCTGCGGCACCAAGGCCGATGCCGACCGCATCGGCAAGATCCTCGCCAACAGCGATCTCGGCCCGGACAAGGCCGAGGTCCGCAGCGGCCTCGACGCGCTCATCGCCTGCTATGTCACGCTCCGCGGCCCCGAGGGCCTCGATCTCGTCGACGACCTGTTTCTCAACCGGCGCGGCCGGGAGATCCCGTTCACGGAGACCTACGCGGCGGTGATGGCCCTGCGGTTCCTCGGCGAAGAATCCGACAGCGTGCCGCGCGAGCGGGTGCTCGAGTCGCTGCGGCTCCTGCTGGCGGAGCCGAAGCTCGCCGACCTCGTGATCGCCGACCTGGCCCGCTGTGGAACTCTTCGAGAAGGCCGAGGCCGACAACATCTTCGTTCGCGAGCCGATCGTGAACTACCTGCGGGCCTGCCCGCTGCCGGCGGCGGCGGCGGCGATCGCCAAGCTCGAGAAGATCGATCCGGAGGCTGTCCGCCGCGCCGCCACGCTGGCGGCGTTTTCCGGCGCCGTCGCACCGAACCCGGCTGGTGCTCCTGCGACCGTGCCGGCCGGCGACAAGGACGGTGATCCGGGGGATCCATCCACGGCCGCGCCCGCCGCGGCCGGCCGTCCCGCCGCCGCCACGCCCGAGGAGCGGGCCGTCGCGGCGCGGATTCCGGCCGTGCTCGCCGACGAGGAGGCGACCGACGACACGCCCGGCATCGATCCGTCGCGGCCCGCCGCGGCCGCGAAGCCGGCGACA
>JBIJCD010000524.1:0-2529 GCA_044344895.1 Pirellulales bacterium
CATCTGCAGCCCACACATTCCTCACGGAGGCCTTCTCCTCAAATGACCCAAAGTAGCCCGCAGCAGTTGCTCTGTCAGATTCTCGGCATCTCCCCGACGGACCTCCTTCAGGCCAATCGCCTGCTCCGCCTGCCCCCCGACGAACGAAACCCCGCCGTCATCGACCAGGCTGCCCGCTGGTGCTTCTCCCGCGTGCAAGCCGTGCAGTCTTCCGTCGGGCCGGACGTGGCGAGGTGGATGATGCAAACGATCGCGCAGGCCCGCATGGCAATGCTCCAGGCGCCGCCCCCTGCCGCACCACCGTCGATGCCGCCCGTGCCTGCTTTCGCTCCCCCACAGCAGACGGCGCAGCCACAGCCCTCATTTTCCCCTGCCGCGGAACAGCCGCCCATCGTGATCAAGAAAAGGATCCCGCGGCGCCGGAGCTTCTTCGACCTGGAGAACCTCGTGAGCCTCGTGGGAGTGGTCGTGATCCTCGGCGCTGGAATTTTCTTTGGAAAATTGTTCATTGATCGCTGGTGGGACGATCTGCAAAACATCGACAGGCGGACTGACGGCAGCCGCGAAGCAGCAAAAGCCACGAACACGGGTGTCACACCTCCTCCAGTCGTTGCTTCGGGTGGAGGCCGCGCGACCGATGATCCAGAACCCGTTCAGCCAGCACCTCCGCCTGCACCCGTGAAGGGAAATGTCGCCTTGGCTCGAGCATTCATGAAAGACGCCCTGCGCGCCGCGCAAATGGGAGCATTCGACGAGTCCGACTTGAATGCTGAGAAAGCCCTTCGCGCCGCCCCAGGCTACGAGGCAGCCGATGCGATGCGACTCGTCGTCGCCTACCAGCGGCAATACACCGACCTCGCCACAGAAGCGCTCAAGGCGCTCGATGGCAATAGTACAGTGTTGCTCCCCCGCTACGGCGAGTGCCCCTTCATTGAACAAGACGACGACTCCGTCATGTTTCGAGTGAAGGGCAAGAACAAGAAGTTCACGATCAACGAGCTCAACGGGATGCCGGGCGTGCGATTCCGGATCACGGAGAAGTACCTCGACAACGCCGCCAATCCTGCCAACGACCTGATCCTCGGCGCATGGCACTATGTCATGGGCCAGACGTCCGACGGCAAAAGGGATGACGAGGGCAGCAAGGGAGCCGCCCGGCACCGCTGGCAGAAGGCCGTGGCCAACGGAGATGCCGACATCAGCGAGCATGGCACACTCATGATGAAGCTGCTAACGCTCGAACAGGCCGACTGATGCCACCACGAGACAGGGTTTTGCGGAGCCATCAACCTACCCATTCTTCCGCGGTATCATTCCAGACAATCTGTGGGGCCTTTTGGGAATTGCGGCCATGCGCAGTTTCCCGGAGAGCAGCCCTGGCAACAGGAGGTTTCGCTCCATGAGCGATGAGAAGCCCACGCGGCCCGATTCCCATGCTTCCGCGTCAGCGTCCGACTCCTCCGGCCTCAAGGGGCTAACAACGGCCCTGGGCATCGGGCCGGCCGACCCTGGCCACGATGTGCTCCTGGGCTCCGACATCGGCGGCGTGAAAATCGTGCGGCTGATCGCCGAAGGCGGCATGGGCCGGGTGTATGAGGGGAAACAAGATAGACCGAATCGAACGGTGGCTGTAAAGGTGATGCGACCCGGCCTCACTTCGCCCTCCATACTCAAGCGGTTTGAATACGAAGCCGAGGTTCTGGGCCGTCTCCAGCATCCCGGGATCGCCCACGTTTACTCAGTGGGCATGCACCGCGTAGGCAATGCGTCGGTGCCGTACTTCGTGATGGAGTACATCGCAGACGCGAAAACGCTCACGCACTATGCCAAGGATTTGAAACTGCCCACACGGCAACGTTTGGATCTCTTCCGGAGTGTCTGCGATGCCGTCGCACATGGGCACCAGAAGGGCGTGATCCACCGCGACCTGAAACCGAGCAACATCCTGGTTGACGTCACTGGGCAGCCGAAGGTGATCGACTTTGGCGTGGCGCGAGCGACCGACTCCGACATGGCCGTGTCGACGATGCAGACCGACGTCGGGCAGCTCCTCGGCACACTTCAATACATGAGCCCGGAGCAGTTCGATGCGAATCCCAACGACATAGACATCCGGTCCGATGTCTATGCCCTCGGTGTCGTTCTCTACGAACTGCTCGCCGAGAAGCCGCCGTACGACGTGAAGAAGAAGGCGATCTTCGAGGTGGCGCGGATCGTGAAGGAGGAGGATCCCACGCCGCTGTCCACTTTCAACCGGGCCCTCAAGGGCGACGTCGCGGTGATCGCCGGCAAGTGCCTGGAGAAGGACCGCAGCCGGCGTTACTCGAGCGCAAGTGACCTGGGGGCGGACATCGGGCGGTATCTGACCGGGGAGCCGATCGCAGCCAATCCGCCGGGATTCCTCGACGGCCTGGCAAGGCTCGCCCGCAAGCATCGGGCCGCGGCAGCGGCCGTGGCAGGGGTGTTTGCAGCCTTGGTGATCGCACTGATTGGGATCGGCTTCTTTGCGAGCCATGCCGAAGAGGCAAG
>JBIJCD010000525.1:0-2523 GCA_044344895.1 Pirellulales bacterium
TGGCTGCCCCCGCGTCATGTCAGGCCCGCCCGGCGATCAGTCTGTCGAGCTCCTCGCGGAGCTTCGGCAGGATCGCGTCGTAGGGGTAGGCGCCCAGCTCGGTCGACCGCCGCTTCAGGTTCACGTGGGTCGGGCCGCACCACAGCCCGAGGTCGGCGTCGTCGGTCTCGCCCGGACCGTTCACGCGGCAGCCCATTACGGCGATCGTGATGGCGTGGTTCTTGGCGTAGGCGGTCATCTCCTTGACCTGCTTGGCCAGCTCGATGAAGGCCTCGTTCTCGACCCGCGAGCAGCTCGGGCAGCTGATGATGTTGAGCGAGGAGAGGCCGTAGTCGACCACGCTCCGCACGCGGCCGGCGGCGATGTCGGCGAGGATGGCCTGCGCAGCGGCGATCTCCTGCGGCTTGTCGGCGTTGGGCACCGTCAGCGACACCCGCACGGTGTCGCCGATGCCGCGGCTGATGAGCTGCTCGAAGGCGATCCGGGTCTTGATGATGCCGTCGGGGGGCATGCCGGCCTCGGTCACGCCGAGGTGCAGCGGCACGTCGGGCCGCGCGGCGGCGAACCGCCGGTTCACCTCGATCACCTTCTGCGGGTCGGAATCCTTGAGCGAGACGACATAGCGGGTGAAGCCGATCGCATCGAGCAGCTCGCAGTGCTCCAGCGCGCTTGCGAGCATGGGGCCGAGCGAGTCGTCCTCGGCGAACTGCTCCTTCTTGGCCGGGTCGACGCTGCCGCAGTTCACGCCCACCCGCAGGGCACAGTCGTGCCGGGCCGCCACGTCGGCGATGAATCGCACCTTGTCCTGCCAGGGCTTCGTCCGCTCGTGGTGGTAGAGATGGCCGGGGTTGTAGCGGAGCTTGTCGACGTGGGCCGCCACGTCGGCCGCCAGCCGGTAGTTTTCCTGGAGGTCGATCACGAGGTTGGCCGGGGTACCGGCGCGGATGGCCGGCAGGGCGGACGCGTCGGCCTTGCTGTCGACGGCGATCCGCACCACGCCCGCCCCTGCCGCGTGCAGGGCGTTGGCCTGCTCGACCGTGGCCGCCACGTCCGTCGTGTGCGTGGCGGTCATGCTCTGGGTGGCGATCGGATGGCCGGCGCCGATCGTGATGCTCCCGATCCTTACCGCCCGCGTCGGATTTCGCTTCAGCTCGACCACGGCACCCTCTCCGGCCACACTTTCCTGCCCTGACGTCGCCTAGACTGGCTGCCTAAACCATAGCAGACGCCCGCCTGCCGGCGAACCCGCGATTGCGGCCCCCGATGCGCTACGATCCCCTGCTCCATATCGTCCTGCACGAGCCCGAGATCCCGCCCAACGCGGGCAACGTGGGCCGCACCTGCGTCGCCATCGGCGCGAAGATGTGGCTGGTCCGGCCGCTGGGCTTCAAGCTCAACGATTACTACCTCCGCCGCGCGGGCCTCGACTATTGGGACGAGCTCGAGTGGGAGGCGGTCGACTCCTGGGACGACCTGGTGGCGGCGCTGGCCGCCGTCGGCCGCGCGCCGGGCTGGTTCTTCTCGGCGCGGGCCACGCGGCCCTACACCGGCGTGGCCTACACCCGTGGCGACGTGCTCGTCTTCGGCAGCGAATCGTCCGGCTTGCCGCGGTCGCTGCAGGAGCGATACGCCGACCGCCTGCTGACGATCCCGTCGCGGCCGCAGGTGCGGAGCCTCAATCTCTCCAACGCGGCGGCGATCGTCGCCTACGAGGCGGTCCGGCAGTGGGGCGGGCTCTCCACGTGACCGCATCCGCGGGCGGCCGGTGCCGGGATCAGGGTGCGTCGGCGGGCAAGTTCGAGTAGAGCGGCAGGTGGCGGTAGTAGACCTCGAGCATCCAGGTGCAGAAGCTGGTCACGAACAGCCGGCCGCCGACGTGGCCCCAGCGGTCGAGCTGCGGATCCCAGCTGCCCAACTCGCGTCCCTTGAGCACCTGCTCCCGCGGCAGCACCTCGCGCAGCAAGGCATTCCAGCGGTGCCACGGCTCGCCCTCCATGTGATGGGCCACCTGCGTGATGTAATACCAGGCGTAGACGTCCTTCTCGTTCTGGAATTCGAGCGGGTTTTCCGCGATCAGCAGTTCGATGCCGGCCACGAGCCGCGGGTCGTGCCGCGGCCAGCCGAGATACTGGCGGCAGAGCAATCCTTCGGCCGTGACCGCCGCAGTCACCGGGCTGGCCGGCTTCTGCTCGCTGTGCCGCATGTATCCGTATCGCCGGCCCTGCTCGACCGCGACGGACTCGAGAAACCCCTCGATGCCGGCGAAGGTGTCGGGCGGCACGGTGATGCCCGCCATTTCGGCGCTCTTGAGCGCCATCAGATACCAGCCCGTGACCGACATGTCGCCCTTCTGGCCCGGCTCATACCGCCAGGCGCCGTTGGGGCCCTGGGCATCGATGGCGTAGCCGACCGCCCGGCGGGCCGGCTCGGCGAGCTTCTCATCGCGGGTCATGCCGTAGATCTCGCACAGCGCGATCGTGGCCTGT
Source organism: Pirellulales bacterium (assembly GCA_044344895.1). Lineage (GTDB taxonomy): Bacteria > Planctomycetota > Planctomycetia > Pirellulales > UBA1268 > CAMCQY01. The sequence continues at coordinate 2,487 of JBIJCD010000525.1, forward strand.
GCGTGCGCGTAGTGGCGGTGCTGCGAGGGCAGGTCGC
>JBIJCD010000526.1:0-2522 GCA_044344895.1 Pirellulales bacterium
GCGGCCAGCAGCTCGTTTTTTCACCGGACACCGGCAACCTCGTGGTCGTGCCGGAGCCTGGCACGCTGGCGCTGGCTGCCATGGGCGCTGTTTCGCTCTTCGGGATGGCCCGCTGGCGGCGTCGATCCGGCCCGAAGGCCGCATCTGACAAGGCATCCGGCGGCCCGGCAGCGACCTGAACGACTGGGCAACTTAGGCCGTTCGCGCTGTTGGATCCCTGTGTGAAATGTCAGAATTGCGAGAACTGCATGCCGAGAACTTGCCCCGGACTGCAGTCGACCTGTACTTTGACGACTTTCGCAGGCATTTGAGGCGTCTGGTTTCCCCAGACAGCCCCGCCTGCCTCCCGCTCTCCGGGCCGAAATGACCGGAATCAAACCGCACAGAGAACAACCTCATCTCGTCTACCGTATAGCGGGCATTCCCAGCCGATCAGAGCCCATGCCGCGACGAGCCAGGGCACCGTGACCACGCTCGCTCGGCCCCGCTCGCTCCCTCACCGTTTTCATCGACTTTTCACCGACACGCTTTCCTGTTTCTGAGGATCACCGATGCTTCGCCGCTTCTTCCGCCCGCTGCTTCGCCGCCTGCCCCGCCCCGGGCTGTTCATGAACCCGTTCCACGGCCGGTCCCACGGCCGGCTGCGGCGGCGGTTCTCCGGTCGGCGGTCGGCGGGCTTCGCACACGAGGCGCTCGAAACGCGGTCGCTGCTCAGCGGCGTGCCCGTGTCGGTGGCAGCTTCTGGGCCGCTGGCGTTCTCCCAGGACGTGACGGCTCCGGCTGCGTGCGTCATCCAGCTCGACGCGACGGCCGTCTCCACGCCGCAGGTCGCGCAGGCTGCCGCGGCGGGCTACGCGTATGAGGTGATCGCGGGCTCGTCGCTGTCGAGTCAGGCGGCGACCGAACTCACCGCCGGCATCGATCGGGCCGATCGGCTGCTGTCGGACCTCTTCGATTCGCCCGCGTATGCGACCGCGATGCAGAGCACGTTCGGCAATGCCGGCAGCGACGGCGAGTCATTCTCCGCGGCCGTGGCAGCCTTGAAGAGCGACTGGGCGGCCGGCCGGCTCGGCGTCGAGCTGCAGGCGGTGCCGGCGGCGACGATCGGCCAGGCGATGGGTGCCTACGCCGCGTCGTACGACGGCGGGCAGCGGATCTTCATCAACGCCGACTGGCTGGCCTCGGCGCCCGGCGCCGACAAGGTCGCCGCGGTGCTCCTGGAGGAGTTTGGCCACTCGCTCGACCGGCGGCTCAACGCCGGCGTCGACTCGCCCGGTGACGAGGGCCAGGTGTTCGCCGACGTCGCCGTCAACGGCGCCGCGTCGCCGGCCACCCGGGCTGCCTCGCTGGCCGACGACGACCATGCCGTCCTGCAGGTCGGCGGCACGTCCATACGCGTCGAACTGGCTGCGACCGACACCGACGCAGACGGCGTCGCCGACTCGAGCGACCTCGACGACGACAACGACGGCATCTCGGACGCCGTCGAGTCGACCCGCCTGGGCGCCACGCCGATCACGGCCGCGTCGATCGCGTTCACCTACGCCCAGACCGCCGGCGTCGACGGCTACGTCGCCGGCTATCCCTCCCGCCACGACGCGGCGAGCGTCTACGGCACGGGCGACCGCAACGACCCGGCCTTCCTCTTCGACGGCAAACTCGACACCGAGCTGCGTGTGCACCAGGCCGACATCTTCGAGTTCCGGCTTGGCGGCACCGCGGCCAGCCCGCGGGTGATCGCGGCCGGCTCGACCTTCACGCTCACCGAGGGCAGCGGCGGCAACGACAAGAACATCGACGTCTACGGCACGTTCGGCACGACCGACGCGGCGGGCAACGCCAACAACGCCACCGGCGGCGGCATGGGCTGGAAGAACCTGCAGACGATGCTCGGCAACGGCACGGCCGTGCTCCTCTATTCCGGCTCGAGCGCCGCGACGCAGACCTTCAGCACCTCGATCGCCATCACGCACCTCCAGATCGTGGGCCGCGGCACGCACGGCGGCTGGGCCGACTTCGCGCTGACCGCCGAGGTCGATCAGTCGCTCGACACCGACGGCGACGGCGTGCCGAATCGCCTCGACCTCGACAGCGACAACGACGGCATCAGCGACCTGCGTGAGAGCGTCCGCGGGAGTACGTCCGCGGCGGTCGTCGTCGCCGACGCCAACAACGACGGCACGATCACCGTCTCCGAGGCCGTCGACTACGTCTTCGCGAGCACGGGCGTGATCGTCGGCAACGCCGATGCCAACTCCAACGGCGTCTGGAACTTCCTCGAGTCGGGCAGCACGATCGGCACGACGCCGTCCGACGCCGACGGCGACGGCGTGCCCGGTTTCCTCGACCTCGATAGCGACAACGACGGCATTCCCGACACGGTCGAGGCCCGGGCCACGACCCCCTACACGGCCAACGACGGCGACGTCCGCAACGACGACGCCGACGGCGACGGCGTGATCGGCCTGTTCGACACGGTCACGGGCTTTGGCGGATCGTTCTCCGTGCCGGTCAACACCGAC
>JBIJCD010000099.1:0-9835 GCA_044344895.1 Pirellulales bacterium
CGAGCGAGCGGGGCGTTTTTCGGGGGTCGGTCGACGGGGTGCTTCCGGATCGGTGTTGCCTGGCTGCTGCTGGCGGCGGTCGGCGCGGTGGGGCGGCCGGCGTCCGCGCAGGATGCCCGCAATCGGGACGTCGCGCAGCCGTTCGGCCTGGCCTTCGATCAATCCGCCGCGAAGTTCGCCACGCCTGCCGCGGCGCCGCAAGCGACCGCGAGGCCGCTGGGCATCATGGCCCGCAACACGACCACCGGCGTCGAAGTCGTCAGCGTGAATCCGGGTTCGGCGGCCCAGTCAGCGGGGCTCGACGTGGGCGACACGATCGTCACCGTCGGCGGCTACCAGGTGGGGCTCGTGGGTGACCGGCTCTACGACCTGGGCGACGAAGTCTCGCGGCGGATCACCCCTGCGGGTCAGGTGCCGATGCTGGTGCACGTGCGACGGACCAGCGAGCTGGTGCTCAAGCCGGTGCAGTTCGGCAGCGTCTCGCGGTCGGTCTCCGGCGTGCTCACGGCCGAGGGCAACGCCACGGTGCCGCGCACGTCGCTCATCACGGTCAGGCTTCTCGACGTCACGGAGCCGCAGTGGCGGGACGTGGCCCTCACGCAGGGGCAGCTGCCGGTGGCCGGCGGCTTCCCGGTGTCGTACCGGCTCGACCCTCCGCCGCTCACGCCTCAGCATCGCTACGCGATCGACGCGAAGGTGGAAGACGGCGGCCGCCTGCTCCTGCAGACGCCGGCCCCGATCGCGATCGCCTGGCCCGACCGCGACCAGCGGATCGACCTGGTGCTGTCGTCCCGCGGCGTCCAGCCGCCGACCGGCGCGACCGGCGTGGCGCCCGCGGCCCAGATCCAGCAATGGATCCAGCAGTACCTCGGACGTCCGGCCCGGCCCTACGAGACGGAGGTCTGGCTCGCCGACCTCCAGCAGGGGAAGTCGCTGGCAAATGTGCAGGCGGGAATCCTCAGCAGTTCGGAGTTCTTCGAGCGGCAGCGGTCCAGCCGCGACCTCTACGTGGCGGAGGTCTTCCGTCAGCTCTACGGCGTGCCCCCTTCGCCGGCGCAGCTGGCCGACCTGCAGGCCCGCTACGACCGCGTGCAGGGCGTGCGGCTGCAGTTCGTCGAACAGCTCCTGCAACAGCCGCGCTGAGCACGGGCCGAAGGTCGCGGGCACCGCGTGTTTGCCGCGCCAGGCGGGGCTGCCGGTTCACCGCCGCCACAGCATCTGCAGCGACAGCCCGAGTCCGGGGTCGAAGTTGACGACGTCGATCCTCCCGGAGGAGAAGCTCGTGCCCTGGAAGAGCTGCCGGCCGAACAGGTAGGAGCCCATGAATTCCAGCGAAAAGCCCCGCCCCAGCACCCGCTCCACCCCCAGCGCGGCCCGCTGGTCGAACACGTAGAAGCGTTCGTCGTCGCGAACGCGGTCGGCGAGAAAGTAGATCTCGGTGTCGGTGCGGTAGGAGGCCAGCAGGAAGAGCCCGTCCGCGAGCCGCCGCCGGGCCGTGGCGTTGAAGTTCACCAGCGGGAAATAGTTGGCGGAGATGGTCCAGTCCTCCGTCGGTCGCCACTCGATGGCCGGCGGCAGGCCGATCTTCGCCTCGAGCGTCTCGTCCGGCCGCCAGATGTAGGCGATGCCGGGTAGCGGGTAGGGCAGCTGCGACGTCGGTGAATAGAAGACGCTGAAGCTCCATTCGTCGTTGTCGTTGCGGGCGGGCCGGTTGTAGAAGCCGATCGCCATGAGCGTGAGGTCGCGGCCGGCGGCATAGGGGCGATCGCTCGCCGATCCGAACAGAAACGTCCCGCCGAGCGTGCGGCCGCCCTCGAGCGGACGGATGTGCATCACGCCGGTTTCCACGAGCCACAGCTGATCCGGCACGCGGGTGCCGGAGTCGGGCAGCACGGCGTCTGTGGACAGTTCGAGCCGGCCGAATTTGGCGATCCCGATCCAGATCGGCTGGCCTTCGACTGGGATCCCGAGCGGAGCCGACACGCGGACGTACTCCGCGTTCATGCCCAGCTGCGCCGGCTGACCTGCCACGGCGACGGGCGGCGCCCAGAAGCCGCCGATCGTGAAGGGAGCCGACGAACCGAAAGGGGCGCCGGTTCTCTTCGGCGGCGCGGTCATAGGCGGGCCGATCTGCGGATCGGCATCGGAGATCGGTTCGTTGGCGAAGGCGTCCTGTTCGAGATTGAAGTCGATGGGGGGCAGCAGCGCGATGCGGTCTTGCTCATGGGCGACCGAGGCGGATGCCGCGAGGCACGCCGCAAGGCAGAGCAACAAAGATCGCACTCGTGATGGCACTGAATCGCTCCGCATACGGCCGCCCCAATCGGGCGGCCGCGGAGGATACGGCCTGGGCCAGTTCCCCGGAAGGCGGGAACGAAGCCCGACGCCGCGTCGACCCGGCAGGTTGACCTGTTTCCAGAGGCTCCGGCGCATCTCAGCCGGGATCGGCGGCGACGAACGACACCGGCGTGCCGATGCCGCACTCGAGCCGCTCGTCGGCGCGGCCCTCCACGACGGCGGCCTCGATCAGGCCCTGCGATCCGGCGAGGACGACCGGCGTGGCCCGGGGCGCATCGCCGTAGGTACGCACGATCGTGCCGATCTCGTGCCGGCCCACCCGCAGCCGGCCCGCCGCCGCGATCTGCGGCAGGAGCGTGGCCGGAAGATTCGTGATCAGGTTGCCGAAGGCGTCGACATGGATGACCTCCCCCTCCAGCCGCCCCGCCTCTCGCCGCGGTTCGGGCCACGGCAGGGGCGCGAGGTCGCCGACGTGGGCGCCGATCTCCGCGGTCTGCATGCCGTCGAGCAGCCGCACCGCCAGCGGTGCCAGCGCGTCGCGGCCGTGGAACGTGGCCGCGGCATCCGCCGGCACGTCGATCCGCCGGGCCTCCTTCAGCGGCAGCTTGCGCATCACCAAGGAGAGCACGCCGTTGTCAGGACAGAGGAAGTCGTGGTGATGCGGCTCGGCACCGAGCCTGGCCCAGACGAGCCGGCGACGCGTCCCCACGCCGGGATCGACGACGACCAGGTGCAGCGTGCCGGGCGGGAATGCCGGGCACGCCTGGGCCACGAGCCAGGCCGCCGCGCGGATGTCGTGGGGCGGGACATCGTGCGCGATGTCGACCAGCGTGCAGCGGTCGCCGGCCTGCAGGAGCCGCCCCTTCAGTTCGGCGGCGTACCCGCTGCCGGATCCGAAGTCGGTGGTGAGCGTGACGATGCGGGGCATCGCGGCACGGCCCTCACGGCATGCCGCGGATGAGGTCGAGGCAGACGGCCCGCACCTTGCCGGGATTCACGTTCGGGTTCTTCTTCTTCGCCTGGCCGATGAGGCCGGCGGCCGCCTGTTCCTTGCCGCCCTTCACGTCGGCAACGATCTTCGGGTTGGCGGCGAGCAGCTCGCGGCAGAGGCTGATCACCTCGTCGTCGCTGACGGCCGCGATGCCCATGCTGGCCACCACCTCCTCCACCGGCCGGCCGGTGGCCACCATCTGCGCCAGGATCTCTCGGCCGCGGCTGGTGTCGAAGTCGCCCCGGGTCACGCGGCCGATGAGGTCGGCCAGGCCCGCCGGGCGGACCGGAAAGTCGGCGATAACGCCGCCCGTCTCATTGAGGATGCGGAGCACGTCCTGCTGCAGCCAGTTGCTCGCCACCTTGCCCTCGCCGACCTGGGTCGCCACCTCCTCGAAGTAGGCCACGAGGTCACGGCCCTGGTTGACGAGAACGTCGGCGTCGTAGGCCGAGATCTGCCAGGTGGTCTCCAACGCCTTGCGGAGCACCGTGGGCGGCGTGCCCATGGCGGCACGGGCGGAGGCAATGTCCTGCTCCGACACCGTCACGGGCACGAGATCGGGCTCGGGGAAATAGCGATAGTCGCTCGACTCCTCCTTGTGCCGCTGGGCCCGCGTCACGCCGGCGGGGTCGTCCCAGCCCCGCGTCTGCTTCGGCGTTTTGCCCATCTCGGCCTTCGTCTCCCGCCACTCTTCCCACTGCCGGGCCGCTTCGTAGGTGAGCGCCCGCTCCACCGAGCGAAAGGAGTTCATGTTCTTGATCTCCACGATCGGCGTCTTGGCGATCCGGCCGTCGGGCTGCGGGATGTGCAGGTTGACATTGGCGTCGACCCGCAGGCTTCCCTCCTGCATGTTGCAGTCGCTCACGCCCAGGTAGACCAGCAGCAGCTTCAGCTCGTTGAGCCACGCGCGGGCCTCCTGCGGCGAGCGGAGGTCGGGCTGCGTGACGATCTCGCACAACGGCGTGCCGGCGCGGTTGAGGTCGATCCGGCTGTCTCCGGTGCCGGCCGCCTCGTCGTGCATGCTCTTGCCCGCGTCCTCCTCGAGGTGCACGCGGATGATGCCGACCGTCCGCGGGGCGAACGAGCCCTTGGGATCGACCACCTCGAGGTGGCCGTCGGAGGAGAACGGCAGGTCGAACTGGCTGATCTGGTAGCCCTTGGGCAGGTCTGGGTAGAAGTAGTTCTTGCGGTCCCACTTCGTGAACGGCGCGATCTTGCAGTTGAGCGCCAGCGCCGCCCGCACGGCCAGCTCGAACGCCCGACGGTTCATCACCGGCAGCGAGCCCGGCAGGCCGAGGCAGGTGGGGCAGACCTGCGTGTTGGGCGCGGCCCCGAACCGCGTCGAGCAGCCGCAGAAGAGCTTCGTCTTCGTGAGCAGCTGCACGTGGACCTCGAGACCGATCACCGTGACGAACGGGGCCGCTGCGGTCATGCCCGCTCCTCCCCCGCCGGCCTGGGGCGGCGGCGGTGCCAGTCGGTGAGCCGCTGGAAGCGGTCGGCGGCCTGGAGCAGCAGCGGCTCCGCGAGAGGTGGGGCCTGCAGCTGGAAGCCGATCGGCAATCCCGACTTCGTGAACCCGCAGGGGAAGGAGATGCCGCCCACGCCGGCGAGGTTCGTGCCGACGGTGTAGAGGTCGACGAGATACATCGCCAGCGGGTCGTCGGTCTTCTCGCCGAGCTTGAAGGCCGGCGTGGCCGAGACCGGCCCGCCGATCAGGTCGACCGTCTGGAAGGCGTCGAGGTAGTCCTGGCGGATGAGCCGCCGCACCCGCAGGGCCTTCGCGTAGTAGGCGTCGTAGTAGCCCGCCGACAGGGCGTAGGTGCCCAGCATGATCCGCCGCTTCACCTCGGGGCCGAATCCCTCGGCCCGGCTGCGGCAGTACATCTCCACCAGCGGCGATTCGAAGCCGCCCGGGGCACCGGCCGCCCGCGCGGCGAGCTCCTGCGTGCGGTGGCCATAGTGGGCGCCGTCGTAGCGGGCAAGGTTGCTCGAGGCCTCGCACGGGGCGACGAGGTAGTAGGTCGGAATCCCGTACTTGGCGTGCGGCAGACGCACGTCGTGCACCGTGGCGCCGGCCGCCTTGAGCACGGCGAACGCCTCCTCGACGCCCTTGGCCACCTCGGGGTCGAGCCCCTCCGCGAAGTGCTCCGGCACGCGGCCGATCCGCACGCCGGCGAGCGGCTTGTCGAGCAGCTCGCCGTAGCGGGGCACGTCCGCCGTCAGCGAGGTCGAGTCGCCGGGGTCGTGGCCGGCGATCGTCTCCATGATCAAGGCGCAGTCGGCGGCGCTGCGGGCCATCGGCCCGATCTGGTCGAGGCTCGACGCGAAGGCGATCAGCCCGCGGCGACTGACGCGGCCGTAGGTCGGCTTGAGTCCCGTGATGCCGCACAGTCCGGCCGGCTGGCGGATCGAGCCACCGGTGTCGGAGCCGATCGCCACCGGCGCCATGTCGGCCGCCACGCAGGCCGCCGAGCCGCCGCTCGACCCGCCGGGGGCGCGGGTGTGGTCCCACGGGTTGCGGACCGGGCCGTACGCCGAGTTCTCGTTTGATCCACCCATGGCGAACTCGTCCATGTTGGTCTTGCCGACGAACACGGCGTCGGCCCGCCGCAGGCGGGCGACGACCTCGGCGTCGTACGGCGGGCGGTAGCCGGCCAGCATCTTCGACGCGCATGTCGTCGGCATGTCGACCGTGCAGAGGACGTCCTTGAGCGCCACCGGCAGCCCGGCCAGCGGCCCCAGCGGCTTGCCCGCCTGGCGGCGGGCGTCGATGTCGGCCGCTCGCCGCAACGCACCCTCGCGGTCGACGGCGAGAAAGGCGTTGATCGTGCGGTTGGTGGACTCGATCCGATCGAGGAACGCCGTGGCGCAGTCCACCGCCGTGATGTCCCCCTGCCGCAGGGCGGCGACCAAGTCGACGGCGGAGAGTTCGAGCGGTTGCATGGGCGAAGCGTCGGAACGCGGCGGGGCGTGGTCGTCAGGCGGCGCCCGACTCGCCGAGGACGGCGGGCACGAGGAAGCACTCGCCGTCGTGCCGTGGTGCGGATTGGAGCGCCTCGGCCGGGGTAAGCGACCGGGCAGGCTCGTCGTCACGGAAGACGTTTTGGGTGTCGAGTGGGTGGGCCAGCGGGGCCACCCCGTCGGTGTCGAGTTCGCCGAGCATGGACACGAAGCCGACGATCTTGGAGAGCTCGCCGGTCATGCGGGCGAGCTCCGCGTCGCTGAGGGCGAGCCGCGCCAGCGATGCCACCTTCGCCACGTCGCGGGCCGACAGCGGCTCGCCGCCTCGGGATCCCGCTGCTGCCGGCTGGGGGGCGGTGCTCATGCTGGGCTCCGGGCTGGATTCGGTGGGGTGTCTCGGGAGGCCGGATTCGTGACGGCTGTTGTGAACTGCGGGCCGCGGTCGCCCCGCATCCGCGTGGGCACGTCGCCGATCGGTCCCGCCGCGACGCCGCGAGACCGTGGCCGGCGCGGTTCAGCGGCGCCGCATCACGGCCGTGCCCGCGGCCCGGACGGCACCGCCTCTTCGGTGGACGGCTTGCTTTTCTCGAGGTTCGGCAGGCGGAACGGCTGCTGCCGCACGAGTTTGGTCACCTTGCCGCTCTTGATGCACTGGGTGCAGACGAGCAGGGTCGTGTTGGTGCCGCGGCCCACCGTCACCCGCAGTCGCTGCAGGTTGGGCTTGAACTTCCGCTTCGTGATGCCGGTCACCTTCGTGCCGACGCCGCCGAGGTACTTCGCCTTGCCGCGGATGGTGACCTGGTTGCCGACGGAAAAGCCCTTGCCGCATACCTGACAGGAACGTGCCACGGGAACAACTCACAGGGGGTCAGGGGGGATCGCGCGGAAACCCGAGCGCAGCGGCGGGCCGAGGCCGCCGCAGACCCAAAAGGATAGCCAATCGCCGGTTTCCCGCAAGAACAGCCGGCGGCTCCCCGTCACGACAGCAGCCGAAGCGCCTCGTCGTGCACGATTCCGTTGCTGGCCAGCCCGTCGCCCGAATCGATCCGGGGGCGGCCCTCCCAGTCGGTGAAGCGGCCGCCTGCCTCGGTCACGACGGTCTCGACGGCGGCGGCATCCCAGGCGTTCATGAGCGGGTCGACCATCACCTCGGCGCGTCCGGTGGCCACGAGCAGGTAGCCGTAGCCGTCTCCCCAGGTTCGCGGGAACAGGCAGGCCTCCTCCAGCCGGCGTCGGGCGGCGCCGCCGCGTCCGGCGCCGTCGCGGCGCTTGCCGAACGAGGTGAAGTCGCTGCTGCACAGCAGGCCCTCGGCCAGCGTCCGCCGCGACGAGACCCTGGCCGGCCGGGCCGCGGCCGTCCCCACCACGTGCCAGGCACCGCCGCCGGCGCCGGCGTACACGATCTCGTCGAGCGCCGGAATCGCGATCACGCCGAGCACGCCGCGGCCCTCGTGCCTGCAGCCCACCAGGGTCGCGTAGAGCGGCACGCCGCGGATGAACGACTTGGTGCCGTCGATCGGATCGACCACCCACTCGAAGCCGGAGGTGCCCGTCGAGGATCCCGTCTCCTCCCCCAGGAACGCATCGTGCGGAAACGCCGACAGCAGCCGCTCCCGCAGCAGCGCCTCGGCGGCCCGGTCGGCCTCCGTCACCGGGGAACGGTCGGCCTTCTCGTCCACGGTCAGGCCGGCGGCGTTGAACCAGCGCAGCGTCGTCGCTGCCGCCTGACGGACGGCAGCCAGTGCGGCCTCGAGCCGCAGCGTCGTCGTGGCGTCGGGACGATCGGCGGTCGGCGGGATGCTCATGCGGGCGGGGGCTCCTCGACGGTGGCGGGCGCACGCAACGACACGAGCAGCAGCAGGCCGGCGCCGATCACGAGCCACGAGTCGGCGAGGTTGAAGATGGGCCAATCGATGATGCCCTCGAGCCGGAAGTGAATCCAGTCACGGACGGCGAGCACCGTCGTGCCAACCCGCTCCGGCGGTGCGTGCCAGCGCAGGCCGGGCAGGCCGAGCCGGTCGTAGAGGTTGCCGACGATGCCGCCGGTGACGAGCCCCAAGGCCGCGATCAGCCAGCGGTCGCCGCGGGTCGAAGGCCGTGCCACCATCGCCAGGATGCCGGCGATCGCGGCCAGCGAAACCAGGGCGAAGAAGCCGCCGAATCCCTGGCCCATTCCGAACAGCGCGCCCTCGTTGAGATTGGTCTCGAGGAGCAGCACGTCCGGCACGATCACGATCGGCCGCCGCTCCCCCGGCATTCCCAGGTGGCGAAAGATCGCCGATTTGGAGATGAGATCGGCCAGGGCGGCCGTCACGGCGATCGTCAGGAACAGCGGCCAGCCCATGCGGTCGGCCGACGTCGCGGCAGCTGGGGGCGCCGCACTGCTCGGCGTCCCGTGGTCGGCAGCGGAGGGCTGGTCGGGCCGCACGTGCTGCACGGCGCGTCAGCGGGGCTGTCGCGGCCGCCCGGCACCGCCCTGCCCCGCGTTCTCCAGTTTCTCGGCGCAGCGGATGCAGGTGGGCGCGAACGGGATGGCCTCGAGTCGCTTCTTGGCGATGACGCCGCCGCACTCCTCGCAGGTGCCGAACTTCCGGCCGCGGATCCTCTCGAGCGCCTGCTCGATCAGTTCGAGCGTGTCTTCCTCCGTCGCCATCAGGCTGAGCGTGAATTCCTGCTCGTACGCGTCGGAGCCGATGTCGGCCATGTGGATCGGCATGCTGGAGAGGTCGCCGCTGGCCTCCGACCGCGTCTTGCGCAGCGCGGCATCGGCCATCGTGGTCACATCGCCCCGCAGCCGGGCACGCATCGCTTCGAGCGTCGCCTTGAACGCCTTGGTCTCCGCTGCTTTCATGAGAGTGCATCCCTCCGTGCCCGGACGCGCTGTCCTCGCCAAGCGGATGGCGGGAGCGTGGCCGGAGCCGTCCTTAGGTGGAGCCGCCTGAACCCATCCTCGGGCCGTCGACGACCGGGTGTACGGCCGCCGCAAGCTGGAAATCCGAAACGCCGCAGATTACCGGCCCGCGCTGGGGCTGTCAAACTGGCAGGCTTTCCTCGCTGGCCAGGCCGGTCGAGCCTCAGGGCCGGCGGCCGCGGCTGGATTCGCCGGCTGGAACGCGCGGCGGACCCCGCTTGCTGGCCGAAAAAACCCGACCTAGTCTTGCGGACGCCCCTCCGACTCGCCGCCCGGGTTGTCGATCCCCGGCCCAGCGGAGGAAACTCTTGTCTCAGCCCACGGCCCGGCCGTGCCGAAACACTGGGACAGGTGTCGTAGGAGCCCCACCAGCGTGACCGTCGCCGCCCGCACCGATCTCGCGTTCCAGCAGTGCATCTCGCCTGCCTGTGCGGCCACGTTTTCGGTCGACGAGGTGCTCACCTCCTGCCCCGCGTGCGGCAACCTGCTCGACGTGGCCTACGACTGGGAGCGGATCCGGCCGCCCACGTCGTTCGAGCTGTTCGAGCGGAAGTGGATGCGCCGCAGCGATCCTTTGGCCTACAGCGGCGTGTGGCGGTTTCATGAACTGCTGCCGTTCGCGCCGCGGGAGTCGGTGGTGACGATCGGTGAGGGCCAGACGCTCCTGGCGGCGT
>JBIJCD010000527.1:0-2519 GCA_044344895.1 Pirellulales bacterium
TACCGCCCCAAGCCGATGGTGGAGGTGGGCGGCCGTCCGCTCCTCTGGCACATCATGCGGCTGTTCGGCCACCACGGCCTCAACCGCTTCGTGCTCTGCCTGGGCTACAAGGGGAGCATGATCAAGGACTACTTCCTCAACTACGAGGCGATGACGCAGGACTGCACGGTGGCCGTCGGCGGCCGCAGGCAGGTCTGGTACCACGGATCGGGTGAGCCGTTCGATTTCGAGGTGACGCTCGCCGACACCGGGATCGACACGAACACCGGCGGCCGCGTCAAGCGGATCGAGCCGCACGTGAAGGGTGACACGTTTCTGGTGACGTACGGCGACGGTCTCGCCAACGTCGACGTCGCCAGGCTGCTCGACTTCCATGCGGCGCACGGCAGGCTGGCCACTCTGACCACGGTGCAGCCGTCTTCACGGTTCGGAGTCACGGCGATCGACGAGCAGTCGAGGATCACGAGCTTCGCGGAGAAACCGAAGGTGGAGGGCTGGGTGAGCGCCGGCTACATGGTGCTCAACCGCCGGGTCTTCGACTACCTCGACGGCGGCGACCTGGAGATCCTCGAGCAGCAGCCGTTCGAGCGGCTCGCCGCAGAGGGTCAGTTGATGGCGTACAAGCACGAGGGCTTCTTCTTTCCCGTCGACACCTACCGCGACTACCTGCAGGTCAACGAGCTGTGGAAGTCGGGCACGCCTCCCTGGAAGGTCTGGGGATGAGCGGCGTCGGGCAGCTGCGCGGAAAGCGGGTGTTCGTCACGGGCCACACCGGCTTCAAGGGTTCGTGGCTGCTGCTGCTCCTGCAGCGATCGGGCGCGCGGGTCACCGGCTACTCGCTCGCCCCGCCGACGACACCGTCCCTGTTCGCGGCCGCGCGGCTCGTCGACCTCGTCGAGAAGCACCACGAGGCCGATATCCGCGATGCGGCCCGGCTGGCGGCGGCGGTGCGGGAGGCCCGACCCGACCTCGTGCTGCACCTGGCCGCGCAGCCGCTCGTGCGGCTCTCCCACCGCGAACCGCTCGACACCTTCTCGACCAACGTCGTGGGCACCGCGGCGCTGCTCGACGCCGTGCGGCACGCGGGTCAGCCATGCAGCGTGCTCGTGATCACCAGCGACAAGTGCTACGAGCCCCATGCCGACGGCCGGCCGCACGACGAGTCCGACCGACTCGGTGGCCACGATCCCTACAGCGCGAGCAAGGGGGCCGCGGAACTGGTGGCCGAGGCCTACCGCCGCAGCTTCTTCCCGCCCGCCGAGCTTGCCGAGCACGGCGTGCAGCTGGCGACCGTCCGCGCCGGCAACGTCATCGGCGGCGGCGACTGGGCCGAGGACCGGATTGTCACCGACATCGTGCGGCACCTCGTCACCGGCAAGCCGGTGCCGGTCCGCAACCCCGCGGCGGTGCGGCCCTGGCAGCACGTCCTGGAGCCGCTTTCCGGCTACCTTTCCCTCGGCGTCGCCATGCTCGAGCGGCCGGCCGCCGGCTGGTGTTCCGGCTGGAACTTCGGTCCGGCGGACGGTGACGACATCACCGTCGGCCAATTGGCGGACATTTTCATCGACGCCTGGGGGGCGGGATGCTGGCAGGACGTGCACGACCCTCGGGCGCCGATCGAGACGCACGTGCTGCGGCTCTCGGCCGCCAAGGCTGTCGAACAGCTGCCGTGGCGGCCCCGATTCACCGCCCGCGAGGCGATCAGGCGCACGGCGGATTGGTTCCGAGCGTTTGTCGACGACCCCGCCGCCGCCCGGAGGCTCTGCATGACCGACATCGACGCCTACGAGACGGCTGGCCACATTCGCTCGCAGGAGGCTCACGCATGAGCGGCCCAGAGCAGGTTCGCACGGCCGACGCCGTCCGTGCCGAGATCCGCAACCTCGTCGCCGAGTACTGCCGGCTCGCCTTTCCGCAGCGGACGTTCGAGCCGGGACATGCCGTGCCGGTGGCCGGCCGCGTTTTCGACGAGCGGGAGGTGCAGCATCTCGTCGACAGCTCGCTCGACTTCTGGCTGACGACCGGTCGGTTCGCCGAGGAGTTCGAGAGGCGGTTCGCCTCGCGGGTGGCTGCACGCTGCGCGAGCCTCGTCAACTCCGGCTCGAGCGCGAACCTCGTCGCCCTGACCGCGCTCACCTCCCACAAGCTGCTCGACGAGCGACTTTTGCCCGGCGACGAGGTGATCACCGTCGCGGCAGGATTCCCCACCACGGTCAACCCGATCCTGCAGAACAATCTCGTACCGGTATTCGTCGACGTGGAGCATCCCGAGTCGCGCGCCACGTACAACGTCGACACGAGCCGGCTCGAGTCGGCCAAGAGCGACAGGACTCGGGCCGTCATGCTCGCCCACACGCTCGGCAATCCCTTCGACTGCGCCGCCGTGGCGGACTTCTGCCGGCGGCACGACCTGTGGCTGGTGGAGGACTGCTGCGACGCGCTGGGGGCGGAGTTCGGCGGCCGGCACGTCGGGGGCTTCGGCGATCTCGCCACCTGCAGCTTCTATCCCGCGCACCACA
>JBIJCD010000528.1:0-2518 GCA_044344895.1 Pirellulales bacterium
GACACACTCAGGGCTTTTGATACAGGAACGTCGAGTGCCTGCGCAGGTCGCCGAGCATGTCGTAGATGCCGTCGGCCGGGCCGACCACGAGGTAGCCGCCGGCCGCGAGTGATTCCACGACCGTGCGGACAGCCGTGCGCTTCGACTCCCGGTCGAAGTAGATCAGCACGTTGCGGATGAAGATGCAATCGAACGGCGGCTCGCGCATCGGCTCCAGCAGGTTGTGCCTGCGGAACTCGCACAACGATGCCACCGCCGGACGGACGATCCACTCGCCGTCCTCGCCGGGCATGAAGTGCTGCGTGCGGCGGGCGGGCGACACCAGTTCCAGCGACCGCTCCCCGAACCGGGCCGCGCGGGCCTTGGCGAGCATCGTCTCGCTGATGTCGGTCCCGAGCACGGAGCACCGCCAGCCCGACAGCCGCGACCGCGCCTCGGCGAGGCACATCGCCAGCGAATACGGTTCCTCCCCAGAGCTGCAGGCCGCCGACCACACCCGGATCGAACGCTGGTGGCCGCCCGTCGCAGCCCGTGACGCCACCTCGTCGATGAACGGGCCGCCGAACCACTCGAAGTGGGTGATCGTGCGGAAGAACTGGGTTTCGTTGGTCGTGATCGCGTCGACGAAATGTTCCAGCTCGCCCGGCAGCCGCGCGGTCGACAGCAGCCGGTAGTACTCGTCGAAGGAGACGATTCGCAGCTCCCGGAGCCGGCGGCGAATGCGGTTGCTCAGGAGGGTGATCTTGCCCTCCTGCATGGCGATGCCGGTGCGCCGGTAGATGAAATCCCGAAACTGGCGGAACTCCTCCGAGGTCAGCTTCGTCAGTTCCGTCACGACACGAGCACTCCGCTGGACGGGCCACCGCGCGGACGCCCAGCCGCCCGAGACCAGCCGCTGCGGCATCATAACCCGCCCTCACCGAACCGGCCGCCCCGGGGCCCGCGACGCGGACCGTCCGCTACACCCTGAACCGCTTCACGAGGTCGTGCAGCCCCTGCGCCTGGGCGCCGAGCTCCTCGGCGCTGGCGGCCATCTGCTCCGCCGACGCCGCGTTCGATTCGGTCGTCTGCGACACCGACCGGATCGCCATCTTCACCTCGGCCGCGTTCGCCGCCTGCGTGCCGGTGGCGGCCGCGATGGTGGCGATGCCCGCGGCGGTATTGCCCACGGCGGAGACGATCGCATTCAGGGCCCCCCCGACCTTCTCCGAGTGGCTCGCCCCCTCCTGCACACGCTTCGTCGACTCCTTGATCAGCGCCGTGATCTCCTTGGCCGCCTCGCTCGACCGCTCGGCGAGCTTCCGCACCTCGTCGGCCACGACCGCGAACCCCAGGCCGTGCTCGCCCGCGCGGGCCGCCTCGATCGCCGCGTTGAGCGCCAGCAGATTCGTCTGGCTGGCGATCTCGCTGATGACCTGGATGATGTCGTTGATCTGCTCGGCGGATTTCTGGATCAGCCGCATCGACGCGATCGCCTCCGACACGGCCAGACCGCCCGCCTGGGCGAGCTCGGACGTCTCCTCGGCCTGCTGCCGCGAGTCGGCGGCGCTCTTCGTGATCGCCTCGATCGAACCGACGAGCTGCTCGACGGCGGCCGTCATCTCCTCGACGCTGGCCGCCTGAGACTGGGAGCCCTCGCTGAGGTTGGCGGCACTCTCGGCGATCATCCGCGCGCCGTCGTTCTGCTGGTCCGCCGCCTCGGCGATCTGCTTGACCACGCCGCGCAGGTCGGCGAACATCCCGGTCGCGGTGGTCGCCAGCCGGCCCATGTCGTCCTCGCCGCCGAACCCGATGCCGACGGTGAGGTCGCCGCGGGCCGCCCTCGTGAACACGTCGACGAACTCCCGCACCTTCTGCTCGAGATCGAGCTTGGTCGCCAGCAGGTCGGCCTGGGCCTTCTCCTCGCGCTCCTTGGCCCGAACCTGTTCTGTGACCACCTCCCAGGTGACCATCGGGCCGATGTAGCGGCCGTCCGCGTCCTTCAGCGCCGTCACGCTCAGGTCGAGCGTCTCGTCGCCCAGCTTGATCGCCGCCCGGTGCGGCAGCCTGCCCGGGTCGGACACGATGGCCCGCTGCATCTCGGGATTCTTGTGGAAGATATCGATCGACTTGCCCATGATCTGGTCGACGGGGCAGGGCAGCAGGTGCTCGAGCCTCCGCAGGGCCGTGAGCGAGGCGGGGTTCATGTAGACGATCTTGAAGCTCCGGTCGGCCAGGATCAGCCGGACGCTGGTGTTCTCGACCATCTGCATGTACCGCTGCTGGAGGCTGCGATCGGCCTCGCGGGCCAGCACCATCTCGGTGATGTCGAACGCCAGCTTGACGACGCCGACGGTCTTGCCGCGCGGATCGTAGACGGGGCAATACGAGGCCTGCAGCCAGACGGGCCGGCCGTCTTTCGTGAGCCGCTGGAATTCGCCGGCCTGGAACCGGCCGCCGCGAAGGCCGTCCCAGAAATCGCGGTAGTCCTGCGACGCCCGTACCTCCTCGGGCACGAACATGCTGTGGTGCCGACCGC
>JBIJCD010000529.1:0-2507 GCA_044344895.1 Pirellulales bacterium
CCCGGCTCGCAGCCGCAGGCCGCACCGTCGTGCGGCTCAAGGGCGGAGATCCGACCGTCTTCGGCCGGCTCAGCGAGGAGATGGCTCCCGTCCGCGCCGCCGGCATTCCCGTCGAGATCGTGCCTGGCGTCACCGCGGCCGTCGCGGCGGCGGCGGCGGCGGGCATTCCCCTCACGAGCCGCTCGGCGGCTTCGAGCCTCACGATCCTGACCGGCCATGAGGCGGTGGACAAGCGGGAGACGATCGACTTCCGGTCACTCGCTTCGCTGCCGGGCACGCTCGCCATCTACATGGGAGTCGAGCAGGTCGAACGCTGGTCCCAGGCCCTGTTGGAGGCCGGGAGGCCCGCCGACACGCCCGTGACGATCGTCAGCCACTGCTCATGGCCCGACCAGCGGGTCGCCTGCAGCTCGCTCGCCCGCTGCGCAGCAGACTTCGCGCGACACTCCTGGACATCGCCGGCCGTGGTGATCATCGGCGAGGTCGCCCAGACACCGCCCGCCGCCGTCGCCCGCGGTCCGCTCGCCGGCCGCCGCGTGCTGGTCACCAGACCCCATGGGCAGGGAGAGGATCTCGTCGCGGCGATCCGCGCCGCGGGGGGCAGCTGCCTGCACGTCCCGGTGATCGACATCGGGCCGCCGCCGTCGTGGGAACCGCTCGACGCCGCCATCCGCCGGGCCGACATCTTCGACTGGATCGTGTTCGCCAGCGCGAACGGCGCGCGAAGCTTCGTCCATCGGCTGCGGCACGCCCGGCTCGATGCCCGGGCGCTGGGCACGGCACGGCTGGCAGCCATCGGCCCGGCGACCCGCGCGGAACTCGAGGGAGCTGGCCTGTTCTGCGATTTGACGCCCGAGCTGTTCCGTTCCGAGGCCATCGCGGAAGCACTGGGCATGATGACGCCCCCGGCGCGGTTTCTCATCGTCCGGGCCAATCGCGGTCGCGACGTGATGCGGCGGCACCTGGAGGCCTGCGGGCACGAGGTGACGGAGGTCTGCGGCTATGCCAGCCACCCCATCGAATCGCTCCCCGCCGCCGCCGCCGCCGCCATCGCACAGGCGCCGGTCGACTGGATCACCGTCACCAGCTCCCTCATCGCGGAATCCGCCGTGCGGCTCTTCGGCTCCCGGATCAGCGGCTGGAAGGTCGCCAGCCTCAGCCCGATCACGTCCGCCACCCTGAGGGAATGCGGTGTCACCCCCACCGTGGAGGCCGCTGCAGCGGTCGGAGAGAGCCTCGTCGCTGCCATGGCCGACTGGGAACGGTCAAGAAATACCGGCTGCTCCTGACGGCTCGGGAAAATTCCAGACCACCGCGAAACCCCGTCGATAACCCTCGTGAAGAGCGGCCACCGGCGGCGAGCCGGGCAAGACGGGGGGTTTGTCATGGGGCGATCGGCTCTGCCGACCACGTTGGTTTTCTGCTGCCCGGTGCCGGCGGACATGCCAGCGGCGCAATTTGCCGCCTGTCTTGATGCGGTGTCCGGCGCCGCCTGCCCCGTGACGTGGGCCACTCCGGTGGACAGACTTCCGCTGCTGATTGAACGTTGCGGGGCGGGCACCGCGGCCCCGGCTGCGGCGGTCGACGTGCCCGTCTCGGCGCTTGCGTCACGCCAGGCGCTCCGCCAGCTGCTGGCCGCCGCACAGGCGGCGGCACCGGGCCTCGAGATGGCCCGGGTCCGCGGGACGCTTGCGCATGAACAGCGGCGGATGCTCGTCGATGCCGGCATCGGCGTGGTGGTCAGGGACCGACTGGAATCCGTGGCCCGAGGATCGCGTCGTCCGGCACCTCATCGCTGGCCGTGCCGCAGCGTTCTCTGGGGACTGTGGGAAGTCGCCGCCTCCGAAGCCACGCCTCCAGGCATGATCGGCAGGCTGCTGCCCTGGACGGTCGCCGATCGGCCGCAGCAGGGAGGGCTTACGGTGGTCGATCTGGCCGGCGTCGCCCCCACTCCGGCCTCCATTCGCGACCGGCTCGAGCGCTGGCTCGCCTGGTCGCAGTGGCAAGGCGCTGGCAGGGTCGAGATCTCGACGCTCTCCACGCTGCCCGATCTCATCTCCGGCGCCGCCCGGCGGCCGCTCAGCGGATCGGTGCTGAAGGCCGCGTGACGTGCGCGGCATCGCCGCCCCGAGGCCTCACGGCCGCGACTTGCCGCCGGTGGGCCGCGGCCGCTCCATGATCGACCAGCTCATGTAGGCCAGGATCAGGCTGCTGACCAAGAAGCCCGCGTCAGCGGCGATGCTGATCCTGTTGAACGGAAACCCGGCGGCCAGGTCGGCCAGAAACAGGATCGCCACCAGTCCCGAGATGACCATGCCGGCGATCGAAACCACTTTTGACACTGAATCCCTGCCTCCGACGCGTGGGCATTCGCTCCGCCGAAACTTCCCTTACGATATCGGCTGGCCGTCAGGATGCCACCAGTCCACTGCGGCCGGCCGCAGCGCGTTCGTACCGGCCCGTCCCCAGGACCACGCCCCAGCCCCACCCCCTCCCCCCCATTTCCC
>JBIJCD010000379.1:0-3790 GCA_044344895.1 Pirellulales bacterium
GCAGGGGCACGGGCCGGCCGGCCCCCTCGGCGACCCGCCCGCCACGGACGTCGCCGCGGCTCGACACCACCGTCTCGACGCGGGCGGCCAGCCGGCCGGCGGCGATCCACTCGAGCAGATTCTCGAGCGTGCGGCCCGACCCGGAGAGGAGCACGGCCAGCCGCAGCGGTTTTGCGACGGGCGTCGCGGCGTCGTTCACCCTGCACCCCCGGGCGGCTGCACCGCCGTGCGACGCAGCGCGATCGTGAGTGGATGGCCGTCCACATCGATCGACTCGGCCGTGCCGCCGGCGAGCGGGCCGAACGTCGCGGTCTCAGCGAGCGTCTCGGCGGCGACGTAGTCCAAGTGCTTCTCGATGGCGGCCTGCAGGTCGGCGGACGGCGTGTCGAAGGCGAGGTGGATTCTGTCGGTGAACTCGAGGTCGAGGAGTTTGCGCTGCGACTGGACCGCGTGCACCACCTCGCGGACGAGCCCCTCGGCGACAAGCTCCGGCGTGAGCTCCTTGGCGATCACAACGACGGCGTGCGGGCTCTCGGCCGCGGCCCAGCCCTCGCGGGCGGTGGTCCGCACTATCACGTCATCCTTCTCGAGCACGGCCGCGCCGCCACCGGCCAGCGGGATCGTGGCCCTGCCGTCGCGGTGCAGGGAGGCGAGCAGCGCGGCGGCGTCGGCTTTGGCGATGGCGTCCCGGGCCTTGGGCAAATCCTTGCCCAGCCGCGGCCCGAGCTTCTTGAGGTCGGGCATGACGGACCGGGTGATGTAGCGGTCGGGCTCGCGGCAGATCTCGAAGTGCTTCACGTTGAGCTCGTCGCAGACGAGATCCGCGTGGGATTCGAGCCAGGCGGCGTCGGCGGGCGTCGCGTCGGCGAGGATCACCTCCACCTTGGAGAGCGGTTGCCGCACCTTGAGCTTCTCGGCGGCACGTGCCGCCCGGCCAAGCGACGAGACGTCGCGGACGACCGCCATGCGGCGGACGAGGTCGCGGTCGACGAGTCGCTCGTCGCCGGTGGGATAGTCGGTGAGATGGACGCTTTCCGGCACCCTCGCCCCGAAGGGCGCGACGGCGAGGTTCTGCCAGATCGCCTCGGTGACGAACGGCACGAACGGCGCGGCGAGCTTCACCACGGTCACGAGCGTCTCGTAGAGCGTCCAATACGCGTCGAGCTTGTCGCGGTCGGTGGCGGGCCCGCCGTCGGCACGGCCGGCCGACCAGAACCGGTCGCGGCTGCGGCGGACGAACCAGTTGCTCACCGCGTCGACGAGTGCGGAGAGCTCCTGGGCCGCACCAAAGTGTTCGTAGGCGTCGAGCTTC
The DNA here is from genome assembly GCA_044344895.1 of Pirellulales bacterium. Lineage (GTDB taxonomy): Bacteria > Planctomycetota > Planctomycetia > Pirellulales > UBA1268 > CAMCQY01. Next base: position 1,313 of record JBIJCD010000379.1, read on the forward strand.
GCCGTCATCGCAGCCGACACGGAATTGAGCTCTGAGAGCATCCAGCGGTCGAGCTCGCACCGGTCGGCAACCCGGCGCCAGCCGCGGGCCCGCGCCAGGTGCTCGTGGTCGAGCGGCCCGGCGGCGTCGAGCACCGCCGCGGGGTCGAAGCCGTCGATCCGGGCGTAGATCACGAAGAACGAGTAGACGTTCCACAGCCGCAGCAGGAACTCGGGCACGCTGTCCCGGATCGCCCGCTCGCTGTAGCGGATGCTGGTCCACGGCGGCTGGCCGGCGAGGAAGAACCAGCGGAGGGCGTCGGCGCCGTACTTGTCGAAGATCTCGGCCGGCTCGCGGTAGTTTCGCTTGCTCTTGCTCATCTTCTGCCCGTCCTCGCCAAGCATGTGGCCCAGGACGATGCAGGTCTTGAAGGGGTGCGGGTAAGGCCGCGCGGTGTCGGCGGGCTGGCTGCGCCCGGCCGTCCGGCCGGGCTGAGTGCCTTCGGCGCTGCGGCCGAACAGGAGCGTGCTGATCGCCAGCTGGCTGTAGAACCAGCCGCGGGTCTGGTCGATCGCCTCCGAGATGAAGTCGGCGGGAAACTGGGCCTCGAACTCGGCCTGACCCGCATGCGGCCAGCCCCACTGGGCGAAGGGCATCGCGCCCGAGTCGAACCAGCAGTCGATCACCTCGCTCACCCGTCTCATCCGCGCTCCGGCGGCGAACGGCGAGTCGTACGTCACCGCGTCGATGTAGGGCTTGTGGACCCGCAGGTCGTCGGAGAGCGACGGATTGGCGGCCTTGGCCTTCGCGAACACGTCGGTACCCTGCACGCCCGGCTTGGCCAGGAGCGCGGCATACGACGGCACAGCCTCGGCCTTGCCGGTGTCGGAGCAGACCCAGATCGGCAGAGGAGTGCCCCAGTACCGCTCCCGGGAGAGTGCCCAGTCGACGTTGGTCTCGAGGAAGTTGCCGAACCGCCCGGTCTTGATGTGCTCCGGGAGCCAGTCGATTGCAGCGTTGTTGGCGAGCATCTCGTCGCGGAACTGGCTCGTGCGGATGAACCAGCTTTGCCGCGGATACTGGATGAGCGGGTCGGCGTCGGCCCGCCAGCAGAACGGATAGTCGTGGACGTACTGCTCCTGGTGGACGAGCAGGCCCCGCGCCCGCAGGTCGCGGGCAATGTCGCGGTCGCAATCCTTCACGAACCGGCCGCTCCCCATGCCGAAGGCGTCAGTGAACGTGCCGTCGGAGGCGACGGCGTTGAGGAGCGTCGGTCCCTTCCCGGCGACGAACCGAGCCTGCTCCGCCACGAGCACGGTGTAGTCGACCTCGCCGAAGGCGGGCGCGACGTGGACGACGCCCGTGCCTGAGTCGGTGGTGACGAAGTCGGCCGCGACGACCCGCCAGGCGGCGGGGGACGTGCCACCGGCGACGAGCGGCGCCGCCTGGGGCGGGCCGGCGGGCCGGTAGGTGTCGAACGGCGGCAGGTAGGAGCGGCCCACGAGCGCCGCCCCCTTCATCGTCGCCACGACGTCGAACTGCTTCTTCATCTTTTCGCCGAGTGCGGCCGCCAGCGGCTCGGCCACGATGTATTCGGGGGCGTCGGCGGCTCCGGCTTCGCGAAGGACCACGTAGTCGAGGTCGGCCTTCACCGCGGCGAACTGGTTGGACGGAAGCGTCCAGGGCGTGGTCGTCCAGGCAACGAGACTTCGGCGGGTGGCGCTGCCGTCGCCGTCGAGCAGTGGGAAGGCGACGTACACGCTCGGATCGGCGACCTCGCGGTAGCCCTGGCCGACTTCGCCGCTGGAGAGGGCGGTGCCCCCTTGGGCCCACCACCAGACGATCTTGTGGCCCTGATAGAGCAGGCCGCGGTCGAAGAGTTCGGCGAGCGCCCACCACACGCTCTCCACGAACGACTGGTGATAGGTGACATACGCCTGCGAGAGATCGATCCAGAATCCGATCCGCTCCGTGAGCGTCTCCCACTCCTTCATGTACCGCCAGACGCTCTCCTGGCACTTGTGGATGAAGGGCTCGACGCCGTAGGCCTCGATCTCCGCCTTCGAGTGGATGCCGAGCTCCTTGCAGACCTCGACCTCGACCGGCAGGCCGTGGGTGTCCCAGCCCGCCTTCCGCTCGCAGTACTGGCCCCGCATCGTGCGGTAGCGGGGATAGAGATCCTTGATCGTCCGCGTGAGGCAGTGGCCGGGATGCGGCATGCCGTTGGCCGTGGGCGGGCCCTCGAAGAAGACGAACCGCGGGCCGCCACGGCGCTGCTCGAGCGACGTGCGGTAGGTGCCGCGGTCCCGCCAGAGCGCGGCGATGGAGGCCTCGAGGGCGGGGAGATCGGGCTTGCCGCGAACGGGGTCGAACATGGAGCAGGCCGCAGGCGCGGGCGTCTGGTGGAAAGGCCGGAAAAACGGCCATGGTACCGTCGTCGGCGGGGCAAGGCGATATCATGCGAGGGGTGTCGCGGCCGGAGAGGCTCAGCTATGCCAC
>JBIJCD010000237.1:0-5950 GCA_044344895.1 Pirellulales bacterium
AGGAATTCACTCCACAGCGGCCATGACCATGCAGCATCGCATCCACAACCGTCGACCGTGGGCCGCCTGCCCGCTCGAGTGGCTGCTCCTGATCGCGGTCGCGGTCGGCGGGGCCGGCCGGGGCGGGATGGCGTTCGGCCAGGCGGCGGTCGCCGAGCCCCGGCACAAGAGCCTGCAGACGAAACCGGGCGAGGGGGATGGCGGCGAGAGCGAACAGGTCGACGAGGCGGCAGACGCCACGCATCACGACGGGCCGTACAGGAGCCCCTACACGCTGCACTTCAAGGTGCCACTGCGCCAGCTGCTCTTCGACGCGGATGAGCCGCGGGGCAGCGTCGCCGCCCAGAGCTCGCTCCCGATGCAGGAGTGGTATGGCCCGGGAGTACGGCGGGAATACGGCTCGTGGGGTGCGCCCGCGCGGATGTTCGACTGTCCGTCGCAGGTCTGGGACAAGCCGGTCGAGTGGAAACGGGAGCGGCTGGTGGCCGCAGCCGCGCGGTTCATCGGCTACGAGTACCAGCACCACCACATCCCCGACTGGAATCCGCCCGCCGGCTGGCCCTGGCAGCACTGCTGCGCCGGCCGCAACGGCAAGGGTGTCGACTGCAGCAACTTCAGCGGCTGGAACTACAACTGGGCCCTGGGCATCCACCTCAACACCGACATCCACAAGCAGGCGGAGCGGGCGACCGTCAGGACGGGCCACGGCGAGCTGCACGCGAAGGTGATCCGCCGGCCGGAGGGGAAGCCGGCGGAGTGGTACGAGTCGCTCGTCGAGAGCCTGCGGCCGGGCGACCTGCTCTACATCGCCAGCAAGTCGCGGTCGCACGTCACGCACGTGATCATGTGGGTGGGCGAGTGCGGCTCGAGTCCCGACGGTACGCCGCTGGTCATCGATTCGACCGGCGGCCGCATCAAGGATTCGAATGGCCACGCGATCCCGTGCGGAATCCACCTGCGGCCCTTCAAGAAGGGTAGCTGGTATCACGCCAGCTTCGACCACGCGCACCGCTGGCTGCATTGACCGCCGGGGTTTGGAAAGACGTAGGCTCGGTACGGCGAGGATGGCGACACGGCGCGCGAGCCCTTTGGCGGCCGGTGCCGCGTGACGTAGGCTCTCGGGGTCCGGCACCGGCACGCGTTGGCGCGAGCAGGCCATGGCCGGCGGTCGTCGAGGAGACCCACCCGATGTGGCGTCGATGCGTGATTGGGGCCCTGCTGTGTTTGTCGTGCATCGTCCGGGGTGCGGAGCTCGTCACCATCACGCCGGAATGGCTCGCAGGCCCCAACGCCGTCAACGCTCCGCCGTCCGGCAAGGAGTCGGACTGGATCCTCGGTGACCACGTGCTACGGAACGACCGGATCATGGCGGTGATCGCCGATCCCTCGGCTGGGCGGCACGCCAACATGACCGTGCGGAACGTCGGCGGATGCGTGATCGACCTGACGCTCGTCGACCGGCCGAACGACCAGCTCTCCTGCTGGTATCCGGGCGACGGCACCGCGGCGTATGCCTTCGCCGGTGCCGATGCCGACGGCACGTCCGCCGAACGGCCGCTGACGCTGCGGGGGGCTGCGGCCAGGTTCCGGGTGGTCGCGGCGGCGAAAGAGCAGTCGCCACAGGTCGAGGTGATCTACTCGCTCGCCGACGGCGACGATTTTCTGACGGTGACGTCGCGGCTGAAAAACACCACCGACCAGCCCCTTACCGTCGAGCTCAGGGACTTCGTCCGGGCCGACAAGACGTTCACGAGCGGTGTCGACGCCGCCGCCAATTGCGTCTGGTGGGATGACGAGTGGTTTGGCCAGGCCTATGGAGTCGTGCCGGTCGGGCGGAGCGTGGCGGAGAAGCCGGACGCGGTGGCGAGCCGGCCGGTGCGCGACCCCGTTCGATACTTCGCCGACGGCAGATCGGCGGTGGAGCTGCCGCCCGGCGCGACCACGGAGCTGGTGCGGCGGGTGTTTCCGGCGAGGAATTTGCCTGCGGCCCGGGCGCTCGCGGCCCGGCTCTCGGGCCAGCCGACGATCGTGACGAACATCGCGGTGGCGGATGCGGCCGGGCCGGTGGCCGGCTGCCTCGTCGAGCTGTTCACCGGCGAGCGGAAGTATGGCGGCGGATGGACGGACGCCGACGGCCGGCTCGCCGTCCAGCTCCCTGGCGGAGCGGGCTCGTGGCGGCTCGTGGCGACGTCGGTGGGCCGGGGGCGTGTCGAGCGGCAGCTGGAACCAACCGACGGTCCGACGTCGATCGGCGTGGATCTCCCGCAGCCGGGCCTCGTCGTGGCGCAGATCGTGGACGAGCGGGGCGGCCCGATCCCGTGCAAGGTGCAGTTCCGCCGCCGCGCGGTCGCCGGGCAGCCGGCCGCCGAGCCCGAGCCCGACTTCGGCCCCGACAGCGGCGACACGGCGGTCAAGAACCTCGTCTACTCGCACGACGGCGGATTTCGCCGTGAGCTGCCGCCGGGAGATTACGACGCCGTCGTAAGCCTGGGGCCGGAGTACGACGCCGTCACAGTGCCGCTGTCGGTCGAGCGGGGTGGCGAGACGCCGCTGCGGGCCGCGCTGCGGCGTGTGGTCGACTCCGCGGGGTGGGTGAGCGGCGACTTCCACAGCCATGCGAGCCCCTCCGGCGACAATACGACGAGCCAGCTCGGCCGCGTGCAGAACCTGCTGTGCGAACACATCGAGTTCGCCCCGTGCACGGAGCACAACAGGATTTCGACCTACGTGCCCCACCTGGAGCGGCTCGGCGCGACGGCCCGGATGGCCACCTGCAGCGGAATGGAGCTGACGGGGTCGCTTTTGCCGGTGAACCACCAGAACGCCTTTCCACTGAAGGAGTGGCCGCGGACGCAGGACGGTGGCGGGCCGGTGGTCAACAATGACAACCCGGTCGCCCAGGTCGAGCGGCTGGCGCTGTGGGACGACGGGGCCGAGAAGCTCGTGCAGATGAATCATCCCGACCTCGTGCAGGTCCTCGGAGACCGCGACACCGACGGCGTGCCGGACTCTGGATTCGAGGGGATGTTCGGGTTCGTGGACGTGATCGAGGTGCACCCGCCGCACCAGATCTTCCTCACGCCCGGCCCGCGGGACGACCCGCGGAAGAGGGTCAGCCCGATCTTCGTCTGGATGCAGATGCTCAACCTCGGCTACCGCGTGCCCGGTGTCGTGAACACGGACGCCCACTACGCGTTTCACGGATCCGGTTGGCTGCGGAACTACATCCGGAGCCCGACCGACGATCCCGCCCGGATCGCGGTGGACGACATCGTGCGGGCCTGCGAGCGGGGCCGCGTGGTGATGACAAACGGCCCGTTCCTCGAGGTCAGGGCCACGGGCTCCAGGGGCGGCTCCGCGGCGACCGCCGGCCCCGGCGACGACCTCGCCGACGACGATGGCGGTGTCACCATGTCTGTGCGGGTGCAGTGCCCCAACTGGTTCGACATCGACCGCGTGCAGGTGTTCGTCAACGGCCGAGCGGACCCGGCGTTGAATGTTACGCGGCGGGAACGCCCCGACGCCTTCTCGCGGGACGTGGTGCGGTTCAGGCGAGAGTTTCCCGTGAAGCTCGAGCGTGATGCCCACCTGATCGTAGCGGTAATCGGCGAGGAGTCATCGCTCGGGGTGGTGATGGGGCCGGAGCACGCCGCCGACAAGCCGGTGGCGGTGGCCAATCCCGTCTTCGTGGATGTGCGGGGCGACGGCTTCACGCCCAACGGCGATCTGCTCGGCCTGCCGATCCCCCACCAGGTGAAGCCGACGCATCGCCGGCACGTGCATCCCCATGCGCACCCGCACGGGACGCACAATTGAAGGCGGTGCCGCGGCACCGCGCCATCGCAGTGTCACGGTCACGGTGCCTTCAGCCTGGCCAGAAACAGGTCGTTGCTGCCGCGGTTGGAAACCGAGTGGCGGCCGAACGTGGCTGGGCCGCTGGCTGCGCCGGAGATGAAGGTCGCCCCGGCCGCATCCCTGGCGATGGTGTAGGCGTGCTCGGTGCCGCGGCCCGCGGTTTGGAACCACCCGCGGCAGACGCCGGCGCGATCGAAGCTGGCCACGTAGGCGTCGCCTGATGCGGACCCGAGTCGACGTGTTCCGTCGAGCGTGATCGTGTCGCGGAACGAGCCGCAGAAGTAGCTGTTGCCCCGGTCATCGGCGACGACACCGAGGCCGTAGTCCACGCCCGGGCCGCCACCGGTCTTCGCCCACGCGAGTGTGCCATCGGTGTCGAGGCTGAAAAGCAGAATGTCGTAGTCGCCCGCCGATGCGGTCGTCCGGCCATCGTGCCAGAGCTCGTCGCGAAACATCCCCGCCGCCCACACGGCCCCGGTGGCGTCGGCCGCGATCTCGTGCACGGCGGCACGGCCGCCGCCGAGGCCCTGGAAAAGCCACCGGACCGAGCCATCGGCTGCAAAGCAGACCACGACCGGGTCTTCGGCGCCGCGGCCCGAGAACGGCCTGCCGGCCACGTCGCCGGTCGCGCCGGCGGCGCCGCCCACGTAACAGCGACCGTGGGCGTCGGCCGCGATACCCTGCCCGCGGCTGCCTGTCGCGCCCGTGGCGACGATGAACCACCCGGTCGCTCCGTCCGTGGCCAGGCTCGCGCAGAAGAGGTGCGCCGGGCCGGCGTGGCCCACCGGCCGGCCGTCCCACGTGCCCTCCCCGACCAGCGCGCCTGTGAAGACGACGGCCCCCGTGCTCGTCACGGCGACGCCGTGGCCGAAGTCGTAGCCCGGGCCGCCGCCGGTCTTCAGCCAGACGAGCGTGCCGTCGGGGGCGTACTTGGCGACGAAGATGTCGTAGTCGCCGACACTCGCTGCCCGCAGTTCGCCAAGCGAGATCTCTGAGCTGTTGAAGTGGCCGGTGACGTAGGAGTTGCCGGCGGCGTCGGTCGCCACCGCGTATCCGCGGTCGATTCCCGTTCCCCCGCCGGACTGCACCCACAGCACGTGGCCGTCGGGCGACACCTTCGCCACGAAGCAGTCCATGTCGCCGACGCTGGTCAGCTGCCTTTCGCCGAACATGACGGTCCCGGTGAACTCCCCGGTCAGTAGCACATTGCCGTCGCGGTCGACCGCGATGCCGCGGGTCTTGTCGTGCTTGTCGCCGCCAGCCGTCAGCACCCACTCCACCTCGAGCGGCTGCTCGGCTCCTGCCGGCCGTGGCGAGGCGGCTGCCATGAGCGACGCGACGACGAGGATGACGGAGCGGTTCATGGAGGCAGCTGTCGACTGGGATGGCGTGCGAAGCCCACACCCTCTGGGCCGAGCGGATGGCGTGAGGATAGCATGAGGGCGTCGCGGCCCGCGGCGATCGGGAGGATGTCCGGTGCAAGCCATGATCCGTCTGCTCGTCGCGTGCGGGCTGCTCTCTGCAGCCACGTCTCTCGCCGGCTCCGACGACGGCCGGCCGCCGAACGTGGTCGTCATCCTCGCCGACGACCTGGGGTACGCCGACGTGGGCTGCTTCGGGGCCACGGCGATCCGCACGCCGCACATCGACCGGCTGGCCCGCGAGGGGACGCGGTTCACGAGCTTCTACGTCGGCCAGGCTGTCTGCACCGCATCGCGGGCCGCGCTGCTCACAGGCTGCTACCCCAACCGGATCGGCATGAGCGGGGCCCTCAATCACACGAGCATCACGGGCATCCACCCCGAGGAGCTACTCCTGAGCGAACGGCTCGTCGCGCGGGGCTACGCCACCGCCGCCTTCGGAAAATGGCACCTCGGGCTCCAGCCGCCGTTCTGGCCCACCCGCCGCGGCTTCGGCGAGTTTCTCGGCATCCCCTACTCCAACGACAATGGCCCGCTCCACCCGACCGTGAGCGGCATGCCGCCACTGCCGCTCTTCGACGGCGACCGCGTCGTGGAGACCGATCCCGACCAATCGCAGTTCACAAGGCGATTCACGGAGCGGGCTGTCGAGTTCATCGTCCGGCACCGTCAGC
>JBIJCD010000100.1:0-9707 GCA_044344895.1 Pirellulales bacterium
TCGCCGCTCGGGCTCGACCGGAGCATCTCGTCGGTGAGCGGCAGCGCTCCCGCCGGGCCGGCGGCGGCGGTCGCGATCTCGTAGACCGTCGGGTCGTCGGGGCCGAGGAGTTCGGACGCAACGCGAGTCGAAGCAGCGGACATACCGGGCGTCCTCCGGGGCGTGGTACGCGTGTCGCGGCTTGTGAGCCCGACGGCCGAGCCATATATATTGTGCCGTGACGTCGGGCGGCGCGGATCGACGCCGGCCGGCAGCCGACGGCCTGCCGCATGCGGGTCGCGGTCGCCTGCGCCGCGATTCGAGCGGACTATGCGGGCCACGGGTCGATCGGTCAAGCCTGCAACCGTCCGGGAGCCCATGCGGTGAGCGAAATCACCTTCGAACGCGTCTGCCGGTTTCGTGGCCGTTCAGCCGGCGGCGTGCCGCGGATCGGGGCCGTCGTCGCCGGCGACCGGATCGTCGACCTTGGTACCGCGGGCATAGGGTCGCTGGCCGCCGTGCTCGACACGGACGACCCCGCGGCTACCGTGCGGGCCGCCTGCTCGGCAGCCAGGGGTGACCTGCCCCTGGCCGACGTGCAGCTCCTGCCGCCGGTCGAGCGACAGGAGGTGTGGGCCGCCGGCGTGACCTACCTGCGGAGCAAGACGGCGCGGATGGAGGAATCAGACTTCAGCGCCACCGCCTACGACCGCGTCTACGACGCGGTCCGTCCGGAGATCTTCTTCAAGGCCGTCGGTGAGAAGGCGGTCGGCCCGCACGACGCGGTCGGCATCAGGGCGGACGCCCGCTGGAGCGTCCCCGAGCCGGAGCTGGCGCTGGTCACGAACTCCCGCGGCCGGCTCGTGGGCTGCACGATCGGCAATGACATGAGCTCGCGGGACATCGAGGGTGAGAACCTTCTCTATCTGCCGCAGGCGAAGATCTACGACCGTTCCTGCAGCCTCGGGCCCTGGATCACGCTCGTCGCCGATGAGACGGCGATCCGCGGCTGGCGGGTGTCGATCGCGATCGCCCGCGGCGGCCGCCAGGTGTTCTCCGGCGCGACGGGCATCGATCAGATCAAACGGACGTTCGGCGATCTGGTCGAACACCTGTGGCGGTCGCAGTCTTTCCCGCACGGAGCGATCCTGCTCACCGGCACCGGCGTCGTCCCCGACGAGTCCTTCACGCTGCAGTCCGGTGACGCGATCGCCATCGAGATCAGCGGCATCGGCCGGCTTGAGAACGTCGTCACGGTCGTCTGAGCGGATCGTCCGCTCCGTGTTTCGTGTTCTGATACCGCGACCTGCCACCTTGTCTACCTGGGGAGCATCCATGAGTTCGCTGCACGGGATGAACGTCGTCGCCGGAACGCACCGCGGCGGAAGCGGCCGGAGCTTCGCTGCGATCGGCCCGGCCGACGGCCGTGAGCTACCGGGCCGGTTCGCGTTCGCGTCGCCAGCGGACGTCGACGACTGCCTGCGGGCGGCCGAGGTCGCGGCACCGGCGTTCGCGGCGACGACCGGCGCCGACCGGGCCAGGCTGCTCGAGGCAATCGCCGAGGAGATCCTGGGGCTGGGCGACGCCCTCTTGGAGCGGGCGGGACTCGAGACGGCCCTGCCGGCCGCGCGGCTCACCGGCGAGCGGGGCCGCACCGTCGGCCAGCTGCGGCTCTTTGCAGAGATGGCCCGTGACGGGTCCTGGGTCGACGCGCGCATCGACCGCGCGCTGCCCGACCGGCAGCCGCTGCCGCGGCCCGACCTGCGGCGATTGAAGCGGCCGCTGGGGCCCGTCGTGGTCTTCGGCAGCAGCAATTTTCCGCTGGCCTTCTCGGTGGCCGGCGGCGACACGGCCAGCGCCCTTTGCACCGGCAATCCCGTGGTGGTCAAGGCACACCGGGCGCATCCAGGCACATCGGAGCTTGTGGCCGGCGCGATCGCGCGGGCGGTGGCGACCTGCGGCCTGCCGGCGGGCATCTTCTCGATGCTGCACGGAGAGGGCTCGGTGATCGGCATGGCGCTCGTGAGGCATCCGGCCACCCGGGCCGTTGGTTTCACGGGCTCCCGAGCGGCGGGCCGGGCGCTCTGCGATGCCGCAGCGGGCCGCTCCGACCCGATCCCCGTGTTTGCCGAGATGAGCAGCCTGAACCCCGTCTTCATCCTGCCGCGGGCGCTGGAGACCCGCACGAAGCAGATCGCTGACGGGTTCGTCGCGTCGATGACGCTCGGGGTCGGGCAGTTCTGCACGAAGCCGGGGATCGTGTTCGCGGTGGACGGTCCCGACCTCTCCCGCTTCCGCGGATGTGTGGCCGAGGCGGTCGCCGCGGCGCCGGTGGGCACCATGCTCCACGCCGACATCCGCGGGGAGTTCGAGCACGGCCGCGACCGGATGCTCGGGCTGTCGGGCACGGCGGTGGTAGCGCGGGCGACCGCGGCCGCCGATCCACTGCGGACGCAGGCGGCCGCAGTCGTGGTCGAGACCGATGCCCGCACGTTTCTCGGCAGCGAGGCGTGCGGCGAGGAGGTGTTCGGACCCTACAGCCTGATCGTGCCGGCAGGGACGGCGGCCGATCTACGGACGCTCGCCGCCGCGCTCGACGGCCAGCTGACGGCGACCGTGCACGGCACGCCCGAGGATCTCACCGCGGCGGACGACCTGCTCGAAATCCTCGCGCGGAAGGCGGGCCGGCTGATCGTCAACGGCTTCCCGACGGGCGTGGAGGTCTGCCACGCGATGCAGCACGGCGGTCCTGCGCCGGCGACCTCCGACTCCCGCTTCACGAGCGTCGGCTCGGCGGCGCTCGAGAGGTTCATCCGGCCGGTCTGCTACCAGGACGTGCCTGATGCGCTGCTCCCCCCTGCCCTGCGGGATGGCAATCCGCTCGGCATCGAGCGGCTCGTCGACGGCGTCCGCGGCCGGCACTGATGCGGAGCCACCCGCACGCTCACGCACAAGAGCGTCTCCGGTCCAGGTGACGGTAGGGTCCGCGCATGCCCCGGGAGCGGCCGCTGCTGACGAGCGCAGGCAGGGATGCCGGCGCACAGGCAGTATCGCGACAGTGGAGGCGTGGAGGCCCGTAGCGAGCGTCCGGCGATGGGGCGTGTGCAGGCCCGAGCCATGACGTGCGAGGCCATCTGCTTTGAAGTTCTGCGTCCTCTCGATCACCTGCCGTCGCGCTTGATGTCCTGGCCCCACTCGGTGTGGTCGGGACCGGGCCATTCGTCGACGTATGTGCGCTCGGCCCATGCGCACCATGCTGTCTCGAGCCGTGCAGCGACGTCAGGGTGTGTCGCGATGAGGTCGTGCTGCTCGGTGCGGTCGGCATCCATGTCGAAGAGCTGCCAGGGCTGCTTGTGACGCTGCACGAGCTTCCAGCGGCCGTCCCGCACGGCCTTGTTCCCCTCGTGCTCCCAGAAGATCGGCTCGGCGCGGCCGATCGGCTGACCGGCGAACGCGGGCCGCAGGCTCACCCCCTGGAGCGGCTCGATCTCGCGGTCCTGAAAGCGGCGCGGGTAGGTCGTGCCGGCCACGTCGAGGCAGGTCGCCATCACGTCCACGAGGTGGCCGGGCTGGTGCTCGAGCGCCCCGCGGCGCGACGCCGGGATGCCGCCGGGCCAGTGCGCGATCAGTGGCGTGCTGATGCCTCCTTCGTGCGTGAAGTGCTTGAAGCGGGCGAACGGCGTGTTGTTGAGCGTGGCCCAGCTCATCCCGAGCAGGACGTACGACTGCGGCGAGCCGATCGGTCCGCCGCGGGTCGTGCCATCAGGCCCGCCCTCCGCGTTGCCGCCGTTATCGTGGAGGAACAGGATCAGGGTGTTGTCGAACTCGCCACGCTGCTCGAGGCCGGTCACCAGCGTTCCCATCGCGTGGTCGATGCGGTCGATCATCGCCGCGTACGTGGCCATCATCTGGTCGAACCTGTCCTGCTGCCCGCGGTCGAGGGCGCCCCACGCCGCCACCTCCGCCGGCCGCGGCGCCAACGGCCAGTGCGGAGCGACGATTCCCAGCTCCTTCTGCCGCGCGTGCCTCCGTTCGCGGAGCACGTCCCAGCCCTCCATGTATTGGCCGCGGTACCTCGCGATTACGTCGGCCGGGGCCCGGAGCGGGAAATGGGCGGCACCCTGGGCGATGTAGAGAAAGAAAGGTTTTCTGGCGGCGCGGGCCTCGTCGACGAACTTCAGGCCCCACTCGGTGAACAGGTCGGTGGAATACCAGTCCGCGCCGAGTTCCGGTGAGTCCTTGGGCAGTTCGCGGCCGTCGAGGTAGAGCATCTTGGTGCCGGGCCTGTCGTCTTCTTTCGGAAAATAGACTTCGCCAAACCGGGCGTTGAGCGACCGCATGAAGCCGCGGCTCCACGGTGGCGTGCCGTGCTGCTGGCCGAGGTGCCACTTGCCGGTCATCGCCGTGAAGTAGCCCGCGTCGCGGAGCACCTCGGCGATCGTCACGCAGCGGGGCAGCAGCCGGCCATGAAAGCCTCGCGACGCCGGGTCGACCTTGTTGTCGAGCCAGCCCATGCCGGCCTGGTGCGGATAAAGCCCGGTGAGCAGCGCCGCCCGCGTCGTGCTGCAGCGGGCCGTGTTGTAGAACTGTGTGAACCGCAGGCCGCGGGCCGCCAGTCGGTCGAGATGCGGCGTCGGGATCTCGCCGCCGTAGCAGCCGAGGTCGGAGAAGCCGACGTCGTCGACGAGCACGACGACGATGTTCGGCCGCGGGGGACGGGCGTCCTCGCCGCGGGCCGCGGCCGACACGCCGACTGCGACAAGCAGGCCGAGCAGGAGCCGGGTGGGCTGCAAGCCCGTCCCGGCGAGCAAGCATGGCATCGAGAATTCCTCAGGGTGTGTGTCGCGGATTCGGCCACGTTCCGCCGGGGTACGCCGCGGCGGGGTCGGTCTGGCGTGGGGGGTATACTCTACTGCCTCGCACCCGATATCACGCTCATGGGGCCCGCGGCAGATGGCTGCACGAGAAATGACCGAGCGGTGGCGGAATGCCGGCGAGCTGCTCCGTCTCTGTGCCGGACTGCTCTGCCTGGGAATGGCCGCCCCGCAGTGGCCCGCTTCGGCTGCCGACGCGGAACTGGCCGTCTACAACGAGACGATCCGGCCGCTGCTGGCCACACGCTGTTTCTCCTGTCATGGCGGGCTGCGGCAAGAGGCGGGATTGCGGCTCGACACCGTGCCGCTCATGGTGGCCGGAGGCGAGTCGGGGCCCGCGGTCAGCCGTGCCGCCCCGGAGGAGAGCCTGCTTCTCATGCGGGTGCAGGAGACCGATCCGGCGGCGCGGATGCCGCCCGAAGGGGAAGGAGAGCCGCTGTCGGCCGAGCAGGTGGCGGCGGTGCGGGCATGGATCGCCGCCGGCTGCCCCGCGCCGGCCGATGAGGCGCCCGAGGCCGATCCCCGCGACCACTGGGCGTTTCGTGCGCCGACGCGGCCCGACGTGCCGCAACCGAAAGACGCCGCGACCGTCAGCAACCCGATCGACGCCTTTTTGGCCGTGCGACGGGAACGGGCGGGGATCGTGCCGCAGCCCGAGGCACCGCGGCACGTGCTCGTCAGGCGGCTCTTCATCGATCTGGTCGGGCTGCCGCCGCACGCCGATGAACTGGCCGCGCTCGAGGCCGACACCTCGCCCGACTGGTACGAGCGGCTCGTCGACCGGCTGCTCGCCGACCCCAGGCACGGAGAGCGCTGGGCCCGTCACTGGATGGACGTCTGGCGGTATGCCGACTGGTGGGGCCACAGCGGCCAGCACCGCTACAGCCAGAAGCACATGTGGCACTTCCGCGACTGGATCGTGGAGTCGCTCAACGCCGACACCGGCTATGACGAGATGGTGCGGCTCATGCTCGCCGCCGACGAGCTTCGTCCCGACGACCTCGCCAGCTTGCGGGCCACCGGATTTCTCGCTCGGAACTGGTTCATCTTCAACCGCGGGCCCTGGCTCGACGCGACGGTGGAGCACGTCGGCAAAGGGCTCTTGGGGCTGACGCTCAACTGCACCAAGTGCCACGCCCACAAGTACGATCCGATTCCACAGGAAGACTACTACCGGTTCCGCGCGTTCTTCGAGCCGCTCCAGACGCGGATGGATGTCGTGCCCGGCGAATCCGATCTCGAGAAGGACGGCATCCCCTGCGTGTTCGACGCCGACCTCGAGGCGCCGACCTACCGGCTCGTGCGGGGCGAAGAGTCGCGGCCCGACACCTCGAAAAGCCTGCTGCCTGGCGTGCCCGACGTGCTGGGCTTCGCCGCCGTCGCCATCGAGCCGGTGACGCTGCCCCGCTCCGCCCACGAGCCCGAGCGTCGGCCCTGGGTGCCCGACGCCCATCTCGCGACCGCGAAGCGTTCGCTGGCCGACGCGGAGGCGGCCCACGCGAAGGAGCAGACCGACGCGAATCGCCAGCGGGTGGCCGCGGCCAGGGCCGACCTGGTGGCCGTCGAGCGCCGGATCGCCGCCACGCGGGCCAACTGGGCCGCCGCCGACGCAGATGCACCGTCGGGTGCGCCGCTGCATGAGGCGGCGCGGGTGGCGGCCCGTGCCGCCGCGAAGGCCGAGAAGGACGCGGCCGTCGCGCGGGCGTGGGCCGACGTCGCCGCAGTGTCGGAGCGGCTTGCGCAGGCGGTAAGCGAGAAAGCCGCGGCCAAACGGCTCGCGGGCGTCGAGAAGGATCTCGCCGCCGCCCGCGAGGCCGTCGACAAGGCGACACAGCAGGCCACCGCCCCCGGCGACACTTTTACGCCGCTCGCCGGCGGCCGCTGGACGGCCACGCGGTTCAAGCACTCGGGCGCCGATGACCCTCCGATCGCGTTTCCGGCCACGAGCAGCGGCCGGCGGTCGGCGCTGGCCCGCTGGTTCACCGACTCACGCCATCCGCTCACCGCGCGGGTGGCGGTCAACCACATCTGGATGCGTCACATCGGCACGCCGCTCGTGGCGACCGTCTTCGATTTCGGCCGCAAGGGGGCCGCGCCGACCCATCCCGAACTGCTCGACTGGCTCGCCTGCGAGCTCGTCGCCGGCGCGGGCGACGGCCGCGGCTGGAGCATGAAGCACCTCCACCGCCTGATCTGCACGTCGGCCGCATACCGGATGGTCTCCTCGACGATCGGGGCCGACCCAGCCGCCGCATCCGACCCCGACAACCAGCTGCTCTGGCGGCGGGAGCCGATCCGTCTCGAATCGCAGGTGGTCCGCGACGCGGTGCTGGCGGTCGCCGGCACGCTCGACCCGACGATCGGCGGCCCCTCGGTTCCCGAGGCGGATCAGCCGGCGTCGCGCCGCCGCAGCCTCTACTTCTGGCACTCGGAACTGAGCCACAACCCGTTCCTCGAGGCATTCGACGACGCCGCGGTCACCGAATGCTACCGCCGCGAGCAGAGCATCGTGCCGCAGCAGGCGCTCGCGCTATCCAACGCGGCACTCGTGCACGACGCGGCCGCGGCGATCGCCGTACGGATCCGCAGCGACATCGGCACCGCGGATGGGGCAGCCTTCATCGACCGGGCGTTCCAGGTGGTCCTCGGCCGTCCCCCGACGGCTGAGGAGCGCGCGGCATGCGAGACGGCGGCGGCCCGGTGGCGGGCACTCCCCGCCGCCGATGCGGTGCAACCCGCGGGCGCGAAGCCCGCGGCCGCAGAGACGGCAGCGCAGACTGTTGACGCCTACATCGTGTGGGCCCTGCTCAACCACAACGATTTCCTGACGCTTCGCTAGGTTGTGCCATGCGACGATGCCTCCAATCCGGCTGCGTCATCCCGCCCCGGCGCACGTTCCTCGCCGATGTCGGCCTCGGCTTCACGGGGCTGGCCCTCGGAGCGCTGCTCGGGCGCGATGGCCGCGGGAGCACGGCGGCCTGGACGGCTCCCGACGGCAGGCCCCACTTCCCGGCCCGCGCCAAAAGCGTGATCTGGCTCTTCATGAACGGCGGCGTGAGCCACATGGAGAGCTTCGACCCGAAGCCGGCGATCACGAAATACGCCGGCAAGTCGATCGCCGAGACGCCCTACGCCGACGTGCAGAGCCCCGAGAAGCTGGCGAAGGAGCGGGCGCCGGTGCCCGACGCCAACGGGCTGCAGCGGAACATCCTCTTCCCGCTGCAGGTCGGCTTCAGGAAGCACGGCCAGAGTGGCATCGAAGTCAGCGACTGGTTTCCGCACACCGCCCGCCATGTCGACAGGATCGCGGTCGTGCGGTCGATGTGGACGACCGACTCCAACCACGGCGCCCAGGGGCAGTTCCACACCGGCCGCCACATGCTCGATCCGCCCCAGCCCACGCTCGGCGGTTGGGTGCATTACGGGCTGGCGTCGCTCAACGACGACCTGCCGCAGTTCATCTCGATCGGCACGCGGCCGAGCTGGAACAAGCGGGACGGCCAGTACCTCGGCCCCGCGCACGACGCCGTGCCGCTGCGGATCGACGCGGCCAACCCGCTCGACTTCGGCCGGCCCGAGCGACCCTTCTCCCGCGCGGCGCAGGAGGTTGGGTTCGATCTTGTCGAGCGGCTCAACGGCCTCACCGGCGTCGAGTATCCGCACGATGCCGCCACGGCCGCACGGATCGCCTCCTACGAGCTCGCCTTCCGCATGCAGCGGAGCGTACCGGAGGTGATGGACTTTGCCACCGAGACGGAGGAGACCAAGCGGCTCTACGGCCTCGACCTGCCGCACTGCAAGGGCTTCGGCGGCCAGCTGCTTGCGGCGCGGCGGTTCGTCGAGCGGGGCGTCCGGTTCGTCCAGATCCAGCACGGCGGCGGCGGCGCAGGCGCGTGGGACGCGCACGGAGGCCTCAAGGTCAATCACGAGCAAAACTCCCTCGCCGTCGATCAGCCGATCGGCGGACTGCTCGAGGATCTGGAGCGCCGCGGCCTGCTCGACGAGACGCTCGTCGTCTTCTGTACGGAGTTCGGTCGTACCCCCGGCAGCCAGGGATCCGACGGCCGCGACCACCATCCGTTCGCGTTCTCCATCTGGATGGCCGGCGGCGGCATCAAGGGTGGCACCGTGCACGGCGCGACCGACGAGCTGGGCTTCCACGCCGTCGAGGATCGGCACTACGTGACCGACGTCCACGCCACGATCCTCACGCTGCTGGGGCTCGACTCGCGGCGGCTCGAGATCCCGGGCCGCAAGCGACTGGCGATCGACCACGGCGCGCCGATCGACGCGATCATCGGCTGACGCACGGCCGTCGGCAGGGCTTGTCCTTCTGGGAATCGGGCGGTTGCGCGGGCCAAAATGGCCTTGAGACCGGCGGGAGCGGAAGCCTACTGTTTCCCGCCGCCGCCGATCGGCCGCGGTGCACCTCGAGGGTGCCACGCAGCCAGGGAGGATCGGCTCATGGATCGGGCAGTGCGTGCGGCGGTGGGCCGAACGAGTGCGACGGCTGTCGTGAGGGCGGCGGCTCGATCCCGTCTCGCGTGGGCCGCAGGTCTGGTCGCGATCGGTGCGTTCTGCGTTTCGGGTGAACTCGCCGCGCAGGGACCTGGGGCTCCGCCGCCGACGGTACAGCCTGACGGGACGATCGAGGGCCATCCCGCAATCGTTCGCTCGCCGCGGCACACCACGACGGCGCAGGGACGTCAGGGCGACGCGGTCAACGTGGCGTTCATCGGATCGGATGAGGAACTGCACCGAATGTTCGCGGCCGCGGGCTGGTATGCAGCCGACCCAATTACGCTGGAGACGTCGCTGCGAATCGCGGCCGACGTCGTGCTGCGGAAGCCCTAC
>JBIJCD010000002.1:0-30776 GCA_044344895.1 Pirellulales bacterium
CGAGCACGTGCTCGAGCCGGCGGCTGACCACGCCGAGCTGGTCGATCGCCCACAGCAGCCGTTGCAGCCGCGACTCGGGCACGAGCGGCGCCACGCAGAGCGTCCATTGCTTGTCTGGGTCGAGGCCGAGTCGGGAGGCGACCTGCACGCGGGCGAGGCCCGCGGCCGGGGCCGCGGCGGCAACCGGCGGGATCGTGGCGATCCTGCCGGCGGCGACGCCACTGCGTTCACAGGCGGCCGCCACGACGGCCGACCCGGCGATCACGAGATCGAGCCGCCGCAGCCACCACCCCGCGAGCCTGTCCTGGGGCGGGCTGCCCAGCCGGCAGACGAGCCGCGGAGCCGACATGAGCGGCCGCACGGCGGCCGTCAGCCGGGCCTGCGACCGGCCCCAGGCGAGGATGGCGTCCGCCTGGCCCATCTGCAGGCTCCGCGCGAGCCGCACGAGCCGCAGCGCCACCGCCGCATCGACGACGGGCCGGCTCGTGAGCCGATGCGTTGTCACGCCCGTCCGCGCGAGCCGTTCAGCGATCGCACCGCCGCTCGTCGTCACTGCGAGATGCACCCGCCAGCCCGCCTCGCGAAAGGCGTCCGCGGCGAGCTCGACCTGGCGACCGGTGCCGATCGGGTCGAGTCCGCGGCTGACCAGAAGCAGGGTGCGCTGACGTGGCGTGGCGGGCATGGGCACGGGGCTCTGGGCGGCGACTGCGACCGACCCGCTGCCAGCGGAGCCGAATCGACCTCGAGGACGATACCCGAGGAGCCGCTGGTCGGGAAACGTCGGATCCGGAGGCCGTCAGTCGCGGTCGAGCGTGCGGCGGGCGGCCTGCGAAATCGCCACGACAGCGGGATTCTTCAGCCGCTTCTCGACCGAGATCGCGTAGACACGTTCCCGCACCGATTCCTCTCTGCCGACCACCCCCACGCCGTACATCCGCTTCACCTCCTCCTCCACCGCCGTGGGTGCCACGAACAGGCCGTCTCCAAAGCCGCCGAATGCCTTGAGCAGCGCGCTGTCCGAGAACTCCGCCCTCACCTGCGGGCGAATGCCCAGTTCATCGAACCACTGCTCGAGCGAACGGCGCAGCGCAGTGTTGCCGCCGGGCATCAGCATCGGGGCGCCGTCGAGCGACTTGGGAAATCCAGGGCGATACCGCCGGGCCAGCTTGTTGGTGCCGAAGATCGTCACGCCGCAGTCCCCGAGGAGGTGGTTGAAGGTCTTGAGCCCCACCCGCGGATTCGCCGGAAAGTCGCTGAGCACGATGTCGATCTCGTGCGCCGCCAGCCGCACGAGCAGCTGGTCCGGCTCGCCGTCGATGCAGGTGACCCGCACCTCCTTGCCGACGTGCATCGCCGGCGACAGCAGACGTTGCACCAGCAGCTTGGGGAGCGTGTCGGCGACCCCCACGACGACCCGCAGCGAGATCCCCACCGGCCGGCCGGCCACGGCATCCTGCAGCTCTCGGCCCAGCGTGAAGATCTCGTCCGCATACCGGTAGACGAGCTGCCCCGTCTCGGTGAGCTTGACCGAGCGGCCCGACCGCTGGAAGAGCCGGGTCTTGAGCGACTTCTCCAGCTCCCGGATCTGCCCGCTCACGGTGGGCTGCGTGAGGTGCAGCACCTTGCATGCCTGCGTGATGCTTCCTTCGCGGGCAGCTGTCCAGAAATAGAGCAGATGGTGGTAGTTGAGCCAGTGCATGGCGACTCCGGCACGTTATCGACTTTTCCTATGGATAGCACCGTTGCCCATTGCGTCAACCGATGCTGGAACCGCTGCCCCACCCGACCGACCCACACCACGGCGCCGGCTGCAACTCAAAAACGCTGCCGCGGGTGCAGCCGCCCAACCCGCGGGGTTTCCGCGAGCCATCGATACATCAGTTTTTTCGATGTTCCAGAAAGAAACAATCGACTCCCCTGCGGCTGCCGGCATCACGCTCTCCATGATCAGCGACCGCACCTCCAAGACATTCATGCTTGCCGAGACCCGCGAGGTTACGCAGGCCGCCTGGATGGACGGCTCGCGGGCCTGGGTGACGGCGGCCACTGGCCAGGGCACGTTCAACGCCACGGCCCGCACCTGGAGTGGCACGCCGGCGCTGCTCGAGCAAAACAAGGCCACTCCAGCCTGGGCCGGCTACGGCACCACGACGCCGCGACTGGGGCCGCCCAGCCAGCACCAGGGCGGCATCGTGATCCACGGCCATGCCGACGGCCACGTGGGCCAGGTCAGCAACGAGATCGACACGAACCTGTATTTTTCGCTATACACCCGGGGCGACAACGAGACGATCGCGGACGCCCCCTGATCCTCCACCCCCGCGGCCCATGCAAGCCGCGGATGCCCCCGCGTCCCCGCGCGTCGCATCCCCTTGCATGGGCTGCCCATGGATCCGAGCATCGCGACCCCGAACAGCAGCAGCGGCCACGCGCGGTCGCACGCGAAGCGGCCCTGGCAGCGGCTTTCGCAGCTGCTGCGGCTCGAGCGTGCCGACACGCTGACGCTCCTGGCGTTCGCTCTGGGGGTCGGCCTGCTCACGATCGTCGTGCCCGCCGCGATCGAGGCCCTCGTCAACACGGTCGCCTTCGGCGTGCTGCTGTGGCCCGTGATCGTGCTGTCTCTGGTGATGCTCGCCTTCCTCGCCGTGGCGGCCGTGCTGCGGGCGCTGCAGACGTTCGTCGCCGAATGCCTCCAGCGGCGGGTGTTCGTGCGGACCGCCGACGCCTTCGCCAACCACTTCGCCCGGGGGGAGATGGAGGCGTTCGACGGCCGCAACCCCACCGACATCGTCAACCGCTTCTTCGAGGTCTCTTCGGTGCAGAAGGCGGCGGCCACGCTGCTGGTCGACGGCATCGGCATTGCGATGATCACGGTCGTGGGCCTCGTCGTGCTGGCGTTCTACCACCCCTACCTGCTCACCTTCGCCGTGGTGATGGTGCTGCTCGTGGCGTTCTTGATCCTGGTGCTGGGGATCGGCGGCGTGCGGACGAGCATCGACGAGAGCTACGCGAAGTTCGACGTGGCGGCGTGGCTCGAGGAGATCGCCAAGTGCCCGCACACCTTCCGGTTTGGCCGCGGATCCGCCCTGGCGCTCGACCGGGCCGACGCGCTCGCCGACGCCTACGTGGGGGCTCGCAAGCGGCACTTTCGCGTCGTCTGGCGGCAGACGCTCTTCGCGCTGCTGCTTGAGGCGGTCGCTAGCACCGTCCTCCTGGGGCTCGGCGGCTGGCTGGTGATCAACCGTCAGCTCACGCTCGGCCAGCTCGTCGCCGGCGAGCTCATCGTCACGCTCGTGCTTACCGCCCTGTCGAAGAGCGGCAAGTACATCGAGATCTTCTACGACCTGCAGGCCGCGCTCGACAAGCTGGGGGTGCTCGACCAGTTTCCGCTCGAGCCCGTGGGCGGCGAGCAGCTGCCGCCGAGTACGGCTCCGATGGCCGTCGTGGCGGAGGTGGCCGCGGGCGGCCACGCCCCGAATCGGCTCGACGTGCGGCCCGGCGAGCGGGTCGCGGTCCACGGCCCCTCCGGCAGCGGCAAGACCTTCCTGCTGGAAACGCTGGCGCTGCTCCGCGTCCCGCGGGAGGGCCTGCTCGAATTCGACGGCATCGACGCGCGATCGCTCGACCGCGCGACCACGCGGCTGCATGTGGCCTTCGTCGGCCGCGCAGAGACGTTCGCCGACACCGTGGCGGAGAACGTGCGGGTGGGCCGAGACGACCTCACGGCCGCCGATGTCCGCCGCGCCCTGGAGATGGTCGGGCTCGCCGACCGGGTCGCCCGGCTGCCCCAGGGGGTGGCCACGCCCCTCGCCTCCGACGGCCTGCCGCTCTCGTCCAACGAGATCTCCCGGCTGTCGATCGCACGGGCGCTGGCGGGAAAGCCGAGGCTGCTCCTCATCGACGGCCTGCTCGACGGGCTCGACATGCACGGCTGCCCCGAACTGATCGAGTCGATCCTCGACCCGGCGGCCCCGTGGACGCTCGTGGTCGTCACGGCCCGTGACGATATCAAAAGGCGTTGCGACCGGACGGTGGAGTGGACATGAGCAGCTCGAAGATGCGCACGACCGGCTCACCGCCACGGCGATCCGCCCTCGCCGGCGCCGCCACCCCCCGCGCCGTCAGACTCGTGGCCCGCCTGTTTTTCCTGGTCCTCCTCGCCACGCCGTTCCTCCTGGCCTTCGTGCCCTGGCAGCAGACCGTCCAGGGCCGGGGCATGGTGATCGCGTATTCCCCGGTCGAGCGGATGCAGGTGCTCACCGCCCGGGTCTCGGGCCAGATCCGCAAATGGCACGTCGTGGAGGGAACCCGGGTGAAGTTGAACGATCCGGTGGTCGATATCGAAGACAACGACCCTGAGCTTGCCGCAAGGCTCGACGCGCAGCGGCGCTTCCTGGCCGACCGCCTCGTGGCGGAGCTCACCGCGGCCGCGAAGGCCCAGGAATCCGCCCGGGACTCGGCGGTGAAGGCGGCGGAGGCCAACCGTGATGCGGCGCGACGATCGATCGAGGTGGCTGACCAGGCTGCGGCGAACGCCCGCTTTGCGCAGGAGTTCGAGCAGAACCGGTTCAAGACGTTCGAGGACCTGTTCAACAACCCGCAGTTCGGCGGGCTGGAGAGCCGTCTCTCCCGCGACGAGGCCCGGATGCGGGCGGACCGAGCCGTCACCGACACCGACAAGGCGCTGGCCGAACTGCAGCGGGCCCGCGCCGCGCTGCTCACTCAGGAGGCCCTGCTCACGCAGGCCGACGCCACCGGCCTGTCAGCGATTGCGGTGGCCCGGAGCAATCTGCGGAAGTCGGAGCAAAACCTGTTCTCGATCGAGCGCGAGATCCAGGACATCGACAACCGCATCGAGCGGTTCAAGGCGCGGTTGTTGGTCGCCCCGTGCGACGGCGTCGTCTTCCGGATCGCGGCGGACGTCGGCCAGGGTGGCCAATACGTGAAGGAAGGCGAGGACCTGTGCACGATCGTGCCCGACACCACCGACCGGGTGGTCGAGCTCTCGCTCGACGGCATCGACGCACCGCTGGTGCTCGCCTACGCCGAGCGCACCGGCAGGATGCCGCACGTGCGTCTGCAGTTCGAGGGCTGGCCGGCCGTGCAGTTCTCCGGCTGGCCGGAGCTGGCGATCGGCACGTTCGGCGGCCGCATCCGACAGGTCGACCAAGCAAGCGGCGGGGCCGGGAAGTTTCGCGTCCTGGTGGAGCCGGAGCAGCGGCTGGCCGGCGATCTCTGGCCCGATTCGCAGTTTCTCCGACAGGGCAACCTGGCGATCGGCTGGGTGTTTCTCAACCGCGTCCCGCTGGGCTACGAGATCTGGCGGCGGCTCAACGGCTTCCCGCCGGTGCTTGCCCCCGCCTCGACGCCGAAGCCGGGCGACAAGGACGGCCCGAAAGCGCCCAAGATCAAGGTCGGCTGATGGCCACACGCCGCGGCCACCTCCTCCGTTCGCTGCTCTTCGCCGCCGTCCTGGCAGGATCGATCGATCGACGGATGTCGCCCACGGTGGCGGGCGAACCGGGGCGCTTCATCCCCGCGGCCGACTCCGCGGGCATTGACGCGGGGGCCCGCGACACGCTCGGCCTGCAGCCGATCCTGACGCAGTCGTTCCTGCAGGCGGCCGACGCGCCGCTCGCGCTCGATCCGCCGCGGACGATCGACCGGCCCGCAGACGCAGCGGTGGCCGCCCCGGCGGCCGAGCTGCTGCCGCCGCCGGCGCGAGGCGACACGGGCCAGGCTCCCCTGACGGCCGGCATCACCCCGTCGAAGCCCTCGATCGCCCCCCAGGTTCCCGGCCTGGCCCTCGACGACCGCCCCGAGCCACTGACGCTGGCCGACGTGCTCCGCAGCGTGCTCCTGAGCTATCCGCTCCTGCAGGCTGTCGAGCGGGAGCGGGCCGTCGCGGCCGGCAAGCTCACCAGCGCCATGGGCGCGTTCGACACGAAGCTCACCATGGCGGGCCAGTCGCTCGCGCCCGGCACCTACGAAAACTACCGCTCCGACTTCGGCGTGTCACAGCAGTTCATGACGGGCGGCATCAGCGCGTTCGGCGGGTTCCGCACCGGCTTCGGCGACTTCCCCACCTACAACCTGGCCCAGAAGACGGCCGACGCCGGCGAGTGGCGGGGCGGGCTCAATATTCCGCTGGCCCGCGACCGCGAGATCGACCGCGCCCGGGCCACGCGGGCCCAGGCGGCCCTCGACGTCTCGCTGGCCGAGCCCACGATCGAACGCAGCCGCCTCGATTACATGAAGTCGGCCGCCCGTACCTACTGGAACTGGCAGGGCAGCGGCGAGCGGTATGCGGCGACCGAGCGGCTGCTCGATCTCGCGACCGAGCGCGACCGCCAGCTCGTGATGAAGGTCGAGGGGGGCATCGTGGCCAACATCGAGCGGGTCGACAACCAGCAGAACATCGCCCTGCGGAACGGCCTCGTCGTGCAGGCCGACCGCGCGGTCCAGCAGGCCGCGATCGAGCTGTCGCTCTTCCACCGCGACGATGGGGGCCGGCCACTGCTCGCGCGTCGCAGCCGGATGCGGCCCTTGCCCGCGCCTGTGGAGCCGACCGTCGCGGTCTACGAGGAGGCGCTGGCGCGGGCCTTCGCCGCCCGGCCCGAATTCCAGCGGCTCTCGCTGCAGCGCGAGAAGCTGCTCGTGGAACGGAAGCTGGCTTACAACCAGACGCTGCCGGGCATCGACGGCCAGATCACCGGCAACCAGGACGCGGGCTACGGCACCAGCAAACTTTCGGGGCCAAACGGTCTCGATCGGCAGGTGCTGCTGGCCGGGCTGGTCTTCCAGATGCCGGCCCAGCGCCGCGACGCCTTCGGCAAGATGCAGACGCTCGATGCGCAGATCTCCCAAGTGAACCGGCAGATGAACTTCGCGGAAGACCAGGTGCGGGCGGAGGTGCAGGACGCCTTCTCGCTCCTGGAGCGGGCCTACGAGTTCCACGAGCAGGCGAAGCACCGGCTGGAACTGGCCCGGGTCGTGGCGCTGGCCGAGCGGGAACAACTCCGGCTCGGACGCAGCGACGTGCTGCGGGTCACGCTCCGCGAACAGGCCAAGTTCGAGGCCGACATGACGGAGATCACGGCGCGGCAGGAGTACTGGCGGGCCGAGAGCGACCTCCGCGCGGCCGACACATCGCTCGGCCTGGCGATCCCCACGTCGGAATCGGTCGCCCCAGCCACCAGCCCGCCCCCGGATTCTCCTCGAGTGCCGGCCGCGGCTGATCAGCCGCCTGCGCCGGCGGCAGCCGCCCCCGCAGCCCGCTGATCAGCCGCGCCGGTCGCCGCCCGAACCGATCTCGTCGGGGTCGAGCGCCGCGACGAACGGCAGGTGCCGCCAGGCGCCGTCGTAGTCGAGGCCATACCCCACCACGAACAGGTCGGGAATATCGAAGCCGACGAAGTCGGGCTCGACCGTCACCTCCGCCCGGCCCTGCTTTCGCAGCAGCACCAGCGACCGCACGCTCGCCGCTCCCCTGCCCCGCAGGTCGGCGAGGATCGCCTCCAGCGTCCGGCCGCTGTCGAAGATGTCGTCGACGAGCAGCACGTGCTGGCCGGCGAGGTCGGGCAGCAGGTCGAGCCGCAGGTCGAGACGGCCCGGCCGCGTGGCGTTGCCGCGATAGCTGCTCGCCCACACCATCGAGAGCCGCACCGGTCCGTCGAGCCGGCGGATCAGGTCCGACACCACCACCACGCTGCCGGTGAGCACGCCCACCACCGTGAGCGGGCCGTCGCCGCAGGCCCGACGCACCTCGCGGGCCAGCCGGTCGATGCCGGCGGCGAGCTGATCGGCGGAGAGGAGCGTCTGCATGGAGGAGCCGTGGGGGCGAGGCAAGAGACGTGCAGGGACGCAACGCCGGGACTCGGCCATCTATTGTAGAGTGTCGCAGGTGCCACGTGCCGCGCGGCAGGTGTCGAAGCCGAGGCATGACCGCGGCCGCACCGTCAGTCAGCGTCATCCGCCAGCGCCATGAGCCAGCCCCCAAGCCCGCCGCCGTCCCTCCGCCCGCACTGGTCGAGGATCGAGGTCGCCGGGCATGCCTGCGAGCTCTACGAGCCGCCGAGCCCGCTGCCTGGCCGCGCGGTGATCTACCTGCACGGCGTGAAGGAGCGGACGCTGCAGGAGTCGACCGGTCTGCGCGATGCGATCGAGGCGGCCGGCCTGCCGGCGATCGCCCCGCGCACCGGGCGATCCTGGTGGCTCGACCGGATCATGCCCGCCTTCGACACCGCTGTCTCGCCAGAGCGTTTCGTGGTCGAACACGTGCGGGCGGAGGTCACCCGGCGGTTCGGCGTGCAGCCGCCCGGCATCGCACTGGTCGGCACGAGCATGGGCGGCCAGGGGGCGCTGCGGATCGCCTATCGGCATCCGACGATCTTTCCCGTGACCGCGGCCATCGCCCCGGCTCTCGATTTCCATCTCGCCATGCGGGATGCAGACCACCGCGACGATGGCCACTTCTACGACACGCTGTGGGAGACCTACGGAGACGTGGAGCGGGCCCGCCAGGACACCGCCATCCTCCACGTGCATCCGCTCAACTGGCCACGCCACCAGTGCTTCGCCAGCGACCCGAGCGATCTGCACTGGCATGACGGAGCCGCCCGGCTGCAAGGCAAGCTCCGGGCCCTCGGCATCCCGCACGTGGCCCGGCTCGAGTCCCGCGGGCCGTTCGCGGCAGGAAACACAGGGCATAGCGCCGAATACTACGACCGCGTGGCTCCGGACATGATCCGGTTTATCCTCGACGCGCTCGACCAGGAATCCCGCCGGCTGACATGAACGACGGCGGCCGACAGCGGTGGCCGGCGGCACTCAGGTGCCCGGCGTCGGGCGGCTGACCGGCTTCGCCGGCGCGGCGCCCGGCGCGAAACCCGGCGCCCGCAGGCCGGCGGCGTTGCCGCCGAGCTGATCGAGGTCGAGGAAGCGGGCATCGTCCACGTCCACGCGATTGAGCGCCCGCCAGTAGAGAATCTTTCCAGCCGAGGCGCTCGACGTAGCCGCGCCGACCTTCGCCTGCCGGTAGAGCTGCGCATCGCTGCGGCCGTCGCCCTCGAAGACGAGCAGGTCCTTGGCCTCGCTCCAGGTGAGCCGGGCGCTCCGCGCGGTGAACGCATCCCCCTCGACGAGGACGTTGCCGCCGGCCGCCAGTTCGATGCTGCTTCGCCGTTGCCCGGGAGCCGGCGGCGCCTGCCCCACGCCGAGCACGTCGCTGGAGATCGTGACGGCACGCGGCGGCAGGCCGCCCGCAGCGTGCGGATCGAGTGACTCGCCCCAGCGGGCGATCGGCCCCCAGATGGCCTGCACTCGCTGGTGGAACTCCATCACGCGGCGATTGACGTTGCCGCGCATGCCCCGCTGGAAGTCGACCCCGAGATAGGTGAGTTCGTCGGGCCGCGGCGGAGCCGCTGGCGCCGGCGCGGCACCCGGGCCGGTGGCGGCCGGCATCGCCATGCCCGGCGCCTGCCCGAAGCGGGTGCTCGTCAGCCGCCCCGGCCCGGTGCCCAGGACATCGCCGGTGGTCCGATCGATGATCAGGTCCCGCACGAACAGCTGCTCGGCCGACCGGGTGCCGTCCTGTCCGGCCGACTGGCTGTCGATCCGCACGCCACTGCCGCAGGCGATCCGGGCGATGTCGGGACGAGCGGCGGGAGCCGGCTGCCCAAGCGCGAAGTCGAACGGCCGGTTGAAGATCACGTCGAGCGAGCCCGCCCGCACCGTGGTACCGCCGCTGGCGGTGACCACATGGTCGACGAAGCGTGCCGTGAGACCGTCGAAGTCCATGCGGCCCTGCCAGTTCACGTCGAGTGAACCCGGCGCGGCCGCGGCGGCCGCGACGGGTGGAGGGGCGGCGGAGCCAGTGAAGCCGAGAGATTCGAAGCCTCCCATACCAGCGGCCACCGGCACCTGCAGCCTGCCGGCACCGTCGACCGTGAGGCGATTGCGGCCGCGGTCGAAGTCGATGAGCGGCCCCTGCAGGTCGAGGCCGCGGCCGCGCACCTGCGCGGGCCGTCCCGAGACGATCACCCGCGCATCGAACCGCGTCGGCTTGGCGAGCTGCATCTGATCGCCGTGGATCTCCAGGCCGGCGTCGGCACGCAGGCCGCCCGCGGCGTCGGTCCGTGGGCCGGCCGGGGCCTGACCGCGAACCTCCTCGACCACCTGCACCTGGCCCTCGAGCGACATCTCCTGCAGCTCACCCCCCTTGTCGGCCATCACGACAAGTCCGCGGACGAGCGCGGCGGTGGCCACCATCCGGCCCGCGGCCGGCTGGGACTGCCGCCGGGGCTGCTGAGCCGCCGGCGATCCAGCCGGGCCTGCCGCCCCCGCCGCCCCCGCCGTGGTCCGGCCGTCGGGCCGGGCCGCAGCCGTCGCCGGATCCTGCGGGCGAAACCACACCTCCATGCGATCGGTGCGGGCCGCCAGCTGCTCCGCCTCCACCTCGACCATCCCGCGAGCCAGCAGCCGCGACGGCCGGACGCCGGAGAGATCGGGCCCGGCGGCGGCCGCCCGGGGAGCGGTGATCTCCTGACCCGCACGCGGCGCGAGATCGAGCCAGAGGTGCATTTCGGAGCCGCTGAGCCGGCCCTGCGCCTCCACGGCGACCTCCGCATCGCCGGCGATCGAGGCCACGTGCCCCTCGCCGTCGGGCCGCATCCGCAGCCACTTCTGCCAGCGGGCCTGCACGGGCGGCGAACCGGGCGAGCGCGTCCGCAGCCAGCCCGGCCCGACGGCCATCAGCGCGCCGGGCGCCGACGTCGGCCCGGGCGTGTAGTCGATCGACCGCGCCTCCATCTCCGTGCCGCGGGCGGTGAGCGAGACCGGCTCATCGCCGTCGAGCAGGATCCGCCGCGTCGCGATCTCGTAGCCGAGCCGCGCGGCGCGGGCCTCCAGGCCGGCGCCGCTGCTGCGCGCCACCACTGGCGCGCCCTTCGCCTGGATTTCCACGGGCCGCAGCCCCGACGTGCCGCGCGTGCCGTCCGGCGTCGCCTCCTGGCGGGCCAGCATGATCGCCAGCAGGTCGCAGGTGAGCTGGTCGGTGGATCCGCCGGGCGTCGCGCGTTCCACGTCCACCTGGTCCTCGAACGTGATCACATTTGCCGACACGTTGAGACAGAGGCTGCCGCGGCAGCTCACCGTCACCGGTGCGGCGGCGGTCTCCGACTGGCCGGCCTGGTCGGCGCGTGGCTCCTGGTCGGCACGGGCTTCCTGGCCGGGCAGCAGGCCCCCCGCCATTCCCTCCAGCCGCATCCGCACGTCGCGGTCGAGCCGGATCGAATCGATGCCGCCGATACTCGGTCCCTGGTGCGATCCGCCGGGCCGCGGCAGGAGCCGTGCGGCGAGCGCGCGGCCGCTGCCGGTGGAGCGACCGTACCGGAACTGCACCATCTCGGCGGACCTGATCTCGAAATCCTCGAGCTCGACGTCCCGCGTGACGATCTCGATATCGTCCTCGGCGTGCGGCGCGGTCGCCGTGCCGCGGATGGTCACCTGGCCTCGCAGGCTGCCACCGATGAGCCGCGAGAGCCGTCCCTGTCGCAGGTCGAGCGGCTCGTCGAACTCCAGCACGGCACCCTGCGGCACGCGGAGCACGATCGTCCTGCCGGCACCCTGCTCCGTGGCCACGCGGTTGCGGTCGGGCAGCACGACGAGCGTGCAGGGCACGAGGTTGACGCGGCCATCAGGCAACGTCTGGTACTGCTTGAAGAGCAGCCGCATCTGCCGGCTCTCGAGCATGATCGGATCGTCGCGCTCCCACGAGCCCGCGGGAAAGATGTCGCCGAGTGCGGCGAGCCGGCGGTCGGCCCGGGCGCGGATCGCCGCCGCCTCCTCTGGCGACACCTCGAGCGACCCGCCGAGATCCTGCACCCGCGGCTCCACCAGCGGCACCACGGCCAGACGGTGAAACCCGGCCGCGGCGAGCACGACCAGGAACACCCGCAGCGTGCGTCCGAGGCGATGTTCCATGGATGGGCCCGGGAAGGGAATCGGCCTCAGGCCCGCGCGGCATGCCCGCCGGCTGTGCTGGACGCATACCCGGCGACGATCGCGTCCCAGCCGCCGCGGCATCGCAGCAGCCGTTCGACGACCTCGCGGACCGCACCACGGCCGCCGGTCCGCCGTGTCACGAGCGCCGCCACCGCAAGCAGCTCGGGGCAGGCGTCGGCCACCGCCACGCCAAGGCCGCACCGCGACACCACCGGCAGGTCGGGCAGGTCGTCACCCACGAACGCCGTCTGCTCCCACGACAGGCCGCACTGTCCGACGATCTCGGCGGCGACGGCGAGCTTGTCGTCCACGCCCTGCCGCACGAATTCGATGCCGAGCTCCGCGGCCCGTCGTTCCACGATCCGGCTCGAACGGCCGGTGACGATGCCCGTGCGGCCCCCGGCCCGCTGCCACGCGCGGATGCCGAGGCCGTCGTGGATGTGGAAGGTCTTGTGCTCCACGCCGTCGTCGCCCCAGGTGACGCCGCCGTCGGTGAGCACACCGTCGCAGTCGAGCAGCAGCAGCTGCACGGCGGCGAGCCGGCGTTCGAGATCGGCCACTGCAGTCATGGTGTTGGTGGGTGTCATGTGTGCTCGCCTGGCGTGATGACGGTCTGGCGGTCAGGCCGCCGGGGCATCGGCCGGACCGGTGTCGACCACGGTGGCCGGCGGCGCGAGCCCGACGACGTCGACGATGTCGAGCAGTCCGACGGGCCGACCAGCGAAGTCCACCACCGGGAGCTCGCTGAGCCGCCGCGACTCGAGGAGGGCTAGCGCGTCGCGCAGCCTGGTGCCGCTGGCCACCGTGGTCGGCCGGCTCGTCATCACCGCCTCGATGGGGCCGTCGATTGCGGTATCGTTCCGCCGTTCGAACAGCCGCGCCAGATCGCTGTCGGTGAAGATGCCGGCCAGTCCGCCGGTGTCGTCGACGATCATCACGGCACCCGTGCGCCGGGCGGGCAATGGCTGGCTGAACACCTGCCGCACCGTGGCGCCGGGCGGTGCCGTGCGGCACTGCGCCAGCGGCCGCATGGCGTCGTCGACCCGCATCAGCAGCCGGCCCAGGCTGCCGCCGGGATGCCTTGCGGCGAAATCCTCGGGGGTGAACTGACGGAGCGTGCTCGTCACCAGGGCGAGAGCGTCGCCCAGGGAGAGCATGATCGCGGTGCTCGTGCTGGGGGCGAGGCCGAGCAGGCACGCCTCGCGGGCGGCACCGGTGGGCACGACGATCTGCGCCGCCCGGCCCAGCGTGCTCTCGGCCCGTCCGGTGAGGGCCACGATCGGCACGCCGGTCGCGACCAGGTGGGGCAGAAGCCGCGCGATCTCCTCGGTCTCCCCCGACTGCGACAGCGCGAGCACGATGTCGTCGCGGCGCAATACTCCCAGATCGCCGTGCATAGCCTCGGCGGGATGCAGGAAGTGGCTCGGCGTGCCGGTGGACGCGAGCGTCGCCGAGATCTTCTGGGCGACCAGGCCGGCCTTGCCGATGCCGGTGACAACCACCTTGCCGGTGCACCCCACGACGAGACGCACGGCCCGCACGAAGGGGGCGTCGAGAGCGTCAGCCGCCTGCAGGATGGCATGCCCCTCGCTCCGCAGGATCTCGCGGCCGCGGTCGAGCAGCTCGGCGTCGGTGGGATCGGCGGGGCGGCGGTCGAGCGGAAGCGAGTGGTGCGCGGTCATCGCGTTGAGTCCGGCCGGTGCGCGCGGAACCGCCGCGCGGGGGCGGGACTATAGGCCGACTGGGCAAACGCCGCAACGCGTGTTTTTCGGCGTCGGCGGCCGTGCCGCAGGGGCGGGCCCGCCGGGCCCGCCCCGAGAAGACGGCCGGAACGCTCAGCCCGCGTACCGCTTGGCCATCTCGGCGAGCGACACGACCGGAACCTTGCGGGCGTTGCCGGCCTGGCCAAACTGCACCATCCGCTCCGCGCAGACCTTCTTCATCGCCTCGCGGGCGGGCTTGAGGTAGTCGCGCGGATCGAACTTCTCCGGGCTCTCGGCCAGCACCTTGCGGATCGCGCCGGTGATCGCCATGCGGCAGTCGGTGTCGACGTTGATCTTCCGCACGCCGTGCTTGATGCCCCGCTGGATCTCCTCGACCGGCACGCCCCAGGTCTGCGGCATCTTGCCACCGTACTTGTTGATGATGTCCTGCAACTCCTGCGGCACGCTCGACGAGCCGTGCATCACCAGGTGGCAGTTGGGAAGCCGGCGGTGGATCTCCTCGATCCGCTTCATCGCCAGCACGTCGCCGTCGGGCTTGCGGGTGAACTTGTAGGCGCCGTGGCTCGTGCCGATCGCCACCGCCAAGGCGTCCACGCCGGTGTCGGCCACGAACCGCGCGGCCTCGTCGGGATCGGTCAGCAGCTGGTCGTGCGACAGCTGTCCTTCGGCGCCGTGACCGTCCTCGGCCTCGCCGTGGCCGCTCTCCAGCGATCCCAGGCAGCCCAGCTCGCCCTCCACCGACACGCCGCGGGCATGCGCCAGCTTCACGACGTCCTTCGTCACCTTTACGTTGTAGTCGTAGTCGGCCGGCGTCTTGCCGTCCTCCTTGAGCGAACCGTCCATCATCACGCTCGTGAAGCCGTTGTCGATCGCGCTGGTGCAGGTGGCGGGCGAGTTGCCGTGGTCCTGGTGCATCGCGATCGGGATCGCCGGATAGAGCTCCGCGGCCGCCAGCATCAGGTGCCGCAGGTAGTTGTCCTGTGTGAAGGCGCGGGCGCCCCGCGAAGCCTGCACGATCACCGGCGAGTCGGTCTCCTTGGCCGCCTCCAGAATCGCCTGGATCTGCTCCATGTCGTTGACGTTGAACGCGGCGATGCCGTAGCCGTGTTCGGCGGCATGGTCGAGCAGGATGCGCATGGGGACGAGCGGCATGGGTGCTTCTCCGATGGGTGGGCGAGGGCTCCGACTCGATCGCAGAGCATACGAAAAAAAAGGCGTGATAGAATCCCCGCCGCCGCCCCGCCGCGTTGGACACCGCTCCATGGATCTCCGCCCGACCACCGACCCGCTCCGGAGCTTCGTCTACGTCGCCGGCGGCTGGCTGTGCGTGGGGCTGGCCCTCGTCGGCGCCGTGCTGCCGCTCGTGCCGAGCACACCGTTCCTGCTGCTGGCCAGCTGGTGCTTCTACCGCGGCTCGCCGCGGATCCACGCCTGGCTGCACCGCTCCCGCTGGTTCGGCCCCACGCTCGACGACTGGGATCACTACCACGGCGTCCGCCGCAGCATGAAGCACCGCGCCGTCGTCATGGTGCTCGCCGTCGTCGGCTGCAGCCTGCTGCTCAACAGCCTGCCGTGGTGGCTGCGGTACGTGGCGCTGGCGGCCGTGGCGATCGGACTCTACGTGATCTGGACCGTGCCGACGCTGCCCGACGACGCGCCGCGGGCGCCGCGGACGATCGTGGAGTGAGCGGCCGGGGCTGCCCATGCCCCGTCGCCGGACGTTCGCTCCGGCCCTCCGGGCCTGCGCTCACTCGGAGCTGACTGCGCTCCGCCATCCATGGCTGCGCTTGTCAGCTACGCCGGCTCCCAGGGCATGGGCAGCCCCTCGTCGGTTGCGCTGCGCAAGGACCATTTGGCGCGATGCGATGAGTTTCGTGAAGCATCCGCTGACCGCGGCCAATCGGCTGCGGAAGCAAGAGGCAACGTTGCGTTGCGTTTGTGCTGCGTCGCATGGATGCGACGCGCAGCACCCGAAACCGGAGGTTTCCAAGAAAAAATCGCAGGATGCGAGGTTTTTCGTAAAGCTAGAGCGTCTACAGCATACGTGTAGCACCGGCTCGGTGGCGGCAAAAGTCTCCTCGCTGTGGCCGCAGCGGCCACACGCTCGTCGAGCTTCCGCCGACCCCCTCGCCTCCCTGCCCAGACCGCCGAGACGTCGCTACACCAAACCGGGATGCGCACTAACTAGTGGTCGACGCCGGCGCCGGGTTCGGGGAGCCACTGCGTGAGGATCACGCCCGCCAGCGCGTAGGCGCCGGCCACGCCCGCGCCCACCAGCGCGATCTTCACCGGATCGGGCGGCGTCGCCGCCGAGAGCGTGAGCGTCAGCCAGGCCGCCGCCGTGCCCAGCACCCGGCCGCCGATGTTGGCCGCGAAGCTCTCTCCAGTGCCGCGAAGATGCGTCGGGAACACGAGCGGGATGTAGTTGCCCCAGAAGCTGAACTGCGCGACCGTCAGCAGCCCCGCCACGAAGATGCCCGCCTTGATCCAGGGGAGCGAGCCCGCGTTCGGCAATTGCGTCGAGATCCACCAGAACAGCGCCGGCACGACCACCAGCGCCGGCACCTGGAAGAGCCGCAGCAGGAGCCGGCGGCTGGCGATCCGCAGCGCCGCGAACGCCAGCAGCACGCGGCCCACGAGCCCGCCGATCTCCTGGTAGATCGACACGCCGGCCACGGCCTCGTCGCTGGCATTGCCCGCGATCGCCTTGAGCCGGGTCGGCGGCAGCTCCTTGCCTGCGTTCTTGGCGGCGGCGACGGCCTCGGACTGCGCCTCCTTGGCGGCGGCGATCACCGCCGCGTGGCCCTTGGGGCCGCCTTTGTCGGCCGGCAGCAGCTGCGCGCCGAGAATCTGGGGCAGCTGCTGGATCGCGCCGAACGCGATGCCGTAGCTGGCCGCGAAGACCAGCGTCGTCGCCACCGTCGACCGCACCAGCGCGGGGCTGAACAGCTCCCGAATGCTCGGCCGCCTGAGCGTGCCCGCCGCCTTCTTCTGCGCCCAGACCGGGCTCTCGGGGAGGAACGGCCGGATCAGGATCAGCGGCAGGGCCGGAATCACGCCTGAGATGAGCGTGTACCGCCAGGCCTCGTGGTCGCCGTGGATCGCCGGGAGGGACAGCGCGAACTTCGCCGCGAGGATGTTGGCCAGGCCGACGAGCAGGCCGCCGAGCGACGAGAAGGCCTGCGTCCAACCCAGCGCGTTCTCCCGCTGCCGCGGGTCGGGGAAGAGCTCGGCCAGCCAGGCGACCGCCGCCACAAACTCCACGCACACCCCGATGAATACGAGGCAGCGAAAGAAGAGCAGCTGGGGCAGCGAGGTGGCGAAGCCCGCGGCCAGCGCCGAAAACGCGTAGAGCAGGATGCTGAACGTGAGCACCCGCCGGCGGCCGAGCAGATCGGTGAGGTAGCCCCCCAGCAGGCCGAACACGCCGCCGGCGATGGCCGGCAGGAAGAACAGTGCCCGGGCCCACTTCGTGTATTCCGGCGACCCCGGCACGAGCAGCGGCACGCCCTCCGCCGTCGCCCCGCCCAGCGCCGCCAGCGCCGGCTTGATCACCAGCGGGAGCATCAGGAGCTCGTAGATGTCGAACGCGAACCCGATCGCGGCGATCGCGCAGACGAGCCAGCCCGTGAGCGTGATCCGGCCGGCGACCGTCGCGCCGGCCGTGGCCTGGGAACGTTCGGACCGTGTCATGGCGGAGGATCTCCCGGGGGCGAGTGCGGCTCGAGCCAGCCGCCAAAGCCTATCGGGAGTGCGTCGCCTCCGAAACCCTGCCCGTCGGCCCGCGCCGGCCGCGGGCCGCGATCACGGGCCGACGGAGGGCGGGCACTTCGCGAGAAAGTCGCGGGGGCCGCGGGTCGTGTAGTAGGGATAGGCCACCGCGCCGGTCGGCGGACCGGCCGGCGTCGTCGCCCCGTAGTCGGACGCACCAAGCGCGGCCTCCTCCTCGGGGCTGAGATGATGCTTGTTGAGCCCGCCGTAGCGGCCGACGTGCCGCTTGTGGCACGCGCCCGCCTCGCAGTCGCGGCAGCCGCCGCCGACAGGGCACTGGCCGCCCTGGCAGGCGCCATCCGGGCACGCCCCGTCCTGACAGGCACCGTCCTGGCACGCGCCGTCCTGGCAGGCGCCATCGCGACATCCGCGGCCCGCGGTATGGGCGTACGGCCCGTCGAAGTTCGCGAGGAAGAGCCGATCGACGATCGAACAGCCACTCGACATGCCGAACACGGCGACCAGCAGGGCATAACCGACAGAGCGTTTCATGTGCGCGGGCTCCCGGGGGGCGGGGACGCCCGACGGCCGAACGCCACCGGACTCCTCCGCGATCAGCATCGGTATCGGTCGTGCCGCCGGAGCCGATTGAGGAAACCCTGCGGGCGGCAAGCTGGGCAGGAGGGGCATCGCTGGAGCCGGCGGGGTGCGGACTTCGGGCACCCTGCGGCGGCGTTCCGCGGCTCAGCCGGCGTAGCGGCCCACGATCAGCGAGATGTTCTGGCCGCCGAACCCGAAGCTGTTGGACAGGGCCCGGTCGCAGCGGCCCGCGCGGGCCTTGTTGGGCACGTAGTCGAGGTCGCAATCCGGGTCGGGATTCTCGTAGTTGATCGTTGGCGGCAGCATGCCGTCGCGGATCGCCAGCAGGCAGACGATCAGTTCGGTGGCGCCCGCCGCGGCGATCAGGTGCCCCATCATGCTCTTCGTGCTCGAGACCGGAATCTTGTAGGCGTGCTCGCCGAACACGGTCTTGATGGCCAGCGTCTCGACCCGGTCGTTGACGCTCGTGCTCGTGCCGTGGGCGTTGATGTAGTGGATGTCGTGCAGGCCCAGCCCGGCGTCGGCCAGCGCCATGCGGATGCACGAGGCGGCGCCCCGGCCCTCGGGATGCGTGTCGGTGATCCGATAGGCGTCGGCCGTCGATCCGTAGCCGATCAGCTCGCCGTGGATCCTGGCGCCCCGCCGCTTCGCGTGCTCGAGCTCCTCGAGCACCACCATCGCCGCCCCCTCGCCGAGCACGAAGCCGTCGCGCTCGTTGTCGAAGGGCCGGCTCGCCCGGGTCGGCTCGTCGTTGCGGGTCGAGAGCGCCGTGAGCAGGTTGAAGCCCGTCACGCCGAACGGGTGGATCATGCTGTGCGTGCCGCCCGAGAGCATCACGTCGGCCTCGCCCCGACGCACGATCTCGACCGCCTCGCCGATCGCCTGGCTGGAGGCGGCGCAGGCGGTGAGGCAGTTGAGGTTGGGCCCCTGCGCGTCGAACAGCGCGGCCAGGTGGCCGGCGGGCATGTTCGGCTCCTGCTCCACCTCGGCGAGCGGGTGAAGCGACTCGAGCCCCGCCCGGGTGAATTTCGCCACGTCGAGCTTCTCCCCCTCGATCGCGGCCATCATCATCCGCGTGAAAGAGTCGAAGTCCTGCTGCCCCTCGCCGCTGCCCAGGTAGACGCCCAGCCGCTCCGGATTCGCCGGCAGCCCACCCGGCAGGCCGGCGTCTTTCATCGCCTGCAGCGCGGCGCCGGCGGCGAACTTCGTGTGCCGGCCACAGAATTGCCAGCGGGATGCATCCTGTCCCTCGTCGGAGATGTCCCAGTCGCGGACCTCGGCTGAGATCTTGGTGGGAAACCGCGAGGCGTCGAAGACCGTCGTCAGGCCGACGCCCGACCGGCCCGCCATGAGGTTCTGCCAGAGCGGCTCGACACCCAGGCCCAGCGGCGTGACGCAGCCCATCCCGGTGATCACGACCCTGCGTCTGCCGGCCACCATCGCCGTCCTCCGATCCGCCATCCGTCCTGCGTTCCGCCCGTCCGCGGGCGACGCCCCCGTTCTTTACCAGTCGGGCCGCGCCAGCGGGTTACCCGCCTCGTCCCGGCCGACATCATAGATGTGCATCTGATCGAGCCACCGCAGCAGCTCGTGGGGCTCGAAGAGCTTCGGCACCCCCTCGCCCGGCTCGAGGTGGGCGAAGAACAGCTCGGCCTGCCCCTGCACCTTGTCGCCGACCGTGCTCGTGACCTTGGTCAGCGAGCCGGTCGGCTTGAGGTCGAGGATCTCGGCGCGGAACCGGATCGAATCGCCCGGCACCGCGTCGAAGTGGAACTCGGCCTGCGCCACCTTCGCGAGCACCACGCGGCGGTTGTAGTCGATGGCGTCGGCGACGAGCAGCCCGGCGGTCTGCGCCATGCCCTCGACGATGAGCGAGTTGGGCATCAGCGCCGCGCCGGGGAAATGGTCGTGCATGTGCTCTTCGGCGAGCGACACGTTCTTCACCGCCGTGGCATGCCTGCCCCGCACGAATTCGTCGAACCTATCGATCCAAAACCAACGCATGTCGGGGCGGCGATGCCGTGCTTCGGGGGCGGTGGAGGAAGGGAAGGGACCGGGACGGAATCGGGACGGACCGCGCCGACGGGGCACACTCGGCGTGCACCCCGACCGCGGCCGGAAACGGCGGCGACCGGGTCGTCCGCCACCGCGGTGCGCCGCACCGCATCGGTCAGGCGGCGAGCTTGCTCTGCACGTAGCGGACCATGTCCTCGACGGTGAGAGTGTTTGCGAAGTTCTGTACGCTCGGATTCTGCTCGAATTTGGACAGGTCGGCGAACGGCATGCGGGCCTTCAGCGTCTTGATGCCGTTGGCGTTGACCTTCCCATCGACGACGTACTCCGCGCTCGACAGAACGTCTTCCGGAAAAAGCTCGCCGCGGGAGATCTTGATGCCGAACGCCTTCTCCAACCGGAAGACGATGTCGAGGAAGTCGATCGATTCAGCGCCGAGATCGCCCACCATGGTGGCTTGCGGGGAGACATCCTCCTCGTCGACGCCCAGGGCGTCCACCAGCGAGGCCTTGACCTTTTCGAAGATTTCATCGCGCGACGGCATCGACTGTCACCTTGCAGCGGGGAAGGAATCCGGACCGATTTCGAACCCAAAGGTTAGTGTGGCGCCGCCAGCATGGGAACCCGAATCCGTTCCCCCCGTCGCCGGTTGGGCCAAACCGCCGGAAAATACAGGCCGCAGCCGATCACGACCGGCCCGCAGCGGCCGCGACGAACGGCACCGCCCCGCTCGGGTCTACCATGGCGGCCCCGGCGTTCGGCCCGCCGTAGACCACCCGACGGTTGCCGGCCTGCTGACGGCCGGCCGGATGGAGGATGGCCCACAGTTTCCGCATCTCTGCCCGCACGCGGGCATCGACGGCGTCGCCGTAGGGAATCCGGTCGGCGAGGTTATACCGCTCCAACACCAGCCGCGCGGTGAGGCTCGTGCGGTCGCCCACCGAGCCGCTTGCCTTCACTTTGGTGAGTTGTCCGTCGTGCGACTGTACCTCCGCCGTGACGGTAAGCACGCGGCCCGGCTCGACGAAGTCGCCGTACTTCACGTTTCGCGCCTCGCGCAGCACCACGATGCTGTGCGCGAAATCCTCCCCGAGGCGGATCGTCCAGGCCGCCGCCTGTGTCATCGATTCGAGCATGAGCACGCCCGGCATCACCGGAAAGCAGGGGAAGTGGTCGGCCAGATACTCTTCCGAGAGCGAGAGCGTCTTCACGGCCGTGATGCTCTTGCCGGGGTCGATCGAGACCACACGATCGAGCAGGGTAAAACGCATGGTGACTCCAAGTTTCACGCACGAATCCGACTGACACTGCGGGACGCCATCCGGCCAGCGGGCGTCCGACACGGGGCGGCGTCGGCGAATCCGTTCACGTTGATCGCAGTATAGGAAATCACCTCGGTGCCACAACCGATCGGGGCCTCGCCAGCGACGCCCCGGAGACGACTGCCACGCTGACAGCCGTCACAGCCTGCACAGCCGCGAATTTCTGCCACAGAGCCGGCGGCCGGCGGCCGGCGACCGGCTGTGCATGGATTGTTCATCCGCGTGGGCCCTGTTTTCCCGGGTTTTCCGGGGGAGTCGCGGAAGCGAGCCACCATTCAGCCGCGTTCGGCACGCACTTTGCTTTTCATCTTTTGCGTAAATGCGGATCGCTGCAGGCCGGGGGCGGAATCGCCGGCGGCCCCGGCACCGCTCGTTCAGATCGTTCTTCACGCGGCCGTTTCAAAACCGTTTGTCTTGGAATCTTTCTCCCACGCTTTTTCCCTCTCATTTGGAGCTTTGCCATGCCCTCGTATCGTGCGGGCTTCGCGCACCCGCTGGATGAGCTGCGCGACGAATTCGACCGGCTCTGGACCTCTCTCACAGCCGCCCCGCCGCTGCACGGATGGGGTGTCCGGCTCAGTGGCGATGTGTTTCCCGCGGTCAACGTGAGCGAGAGCGACGACTGCGTCACGGTGGAGGCGGAACTGCCCGGCCTCGACGCCGGCGACGTCGAGGTCTCCGTGAACGGGGAGGAGCTCCTCCTCAAGGGATCGCGGCCCGAGCCAGCCGCTCCGGCTGCGGACGACGCCACAGCCGGCGGCAACGGCGGTCCGGCGGTCACGTGGCATCGCCGCGAACGGGGGACAGGCGGCTTCGAACGGCGGCTCACGCTGCCGGTCGCCGTCGACGCTTCCGGCGTGGAGGCCCGGCTCGTCGACGGCGTGCTCACGGTCACCTGTCCCAAGGCTCCGGAGCGGAAGCCGCACAAGGTGACTATCCGGGTCGACTAGGCCGCCCGTGGGGCGAGCCGGCGAGAACACCTTTCGATCCCCCTTCCATCAACAGGAGCTTTCCATGGTTACCAACGGTCAGTCGGCCGCCTCCACGCGGCCTGCAGGTCCTGAGGCCGCGACGGCTGCCGCCTCCCTCACCTACCAGCCGCATGTCGACGTCTGTGACCGCGGCGGGGAGCTGGTGCTCGTCGCCGACATGCCGGGCGCCGCTGCGGACGCCATCGACGTCCGCTTCGAGGACGGCGTGCTGGCGGTGCATGCGACGGTGCCCTCGCGACAGCTGCCGGGCAGGCAGCTGCGGCACGAGTATGGCGTCGGCGACTACCGCCGATCGTTCCGGCTCGGCGACGGATTCGATGCCGCGCAGATCTCGGCCGAGTATCGCAAGGGCGTGCTCACGGTCCGCGTGCCACGGCTCGCCGCGGTGCGGCCGCGGAAGGTGCCCGTGGCCACGGCGTGACGCCGCGCGAGCGGCCAGGCCGATGGGTATGCTTGAGGGCCGCGGGTGTGCCTCCCGCGGCCCTCTCGTCATCCGCCGCCCTGCGACCATGCCGCTCTCGCTCACGCCCCGCCCGTCCTCTTCCAGTCCCCTGTCGATCGAGTTCGCCGGGATCGTGCCCGACCGGCTGGCCGGCTTGCCGGCCGCCGGGATCGCCCGCCTCGCGGTGCTCGCCGACGGCCGACCGTGCCCGCTCGGTGACCTGTTCGTCGTGACGGGGGACTCGCTCGACGAAACGCTGATCTGCGAGGGCGACTTCTCCCGCGTGCACCGCCTCGCGGCCGGGATGCGTCGGGGCGCGATCGAGGTCCGCGGCTCCGTGGGCCGCCACGCCGCCGAGTCGATGACCGGTGGCGTGCTCACGGTCGCCGGTGACGCCGGCGACTGGCTCGCGGCCGAACTGGCCGGTGGCACGGTGCGGGTCGAGGGACGCGCCGGCGACAACGCCGCCGCCGCCCTGCCCGGCAGCCGTTCGGGTGTGAACGGCGGCCTCGTCGTGGTCAACGGCGACGTCGGCCATCTCGCCGGCGCCCGGATGCGGCGCGGCATCCTGGCGATCGGGGGTTCCTGCGGCGAGGCCGCGGCCTTCGAGCTTGTGGCCGGCACGGTGATCGTGGCGGGAACAGCCGGACGCCGGGCCGGCATGGGGATGCGCCGTGGCTCGCTCATCGCCCTGTCGACGCCGCCGGACGTGCCGCCGACCTTCCGCCGCGGGGCCGCCTGGTCCCCCGGAGTGCTGCCGCTGCTCGGGGGACGGCTGGCCCGGGCTGGGTATCGTGCCGCCGCCACGCCGCCTGGCGGGGCCGGGATGTACCGTTTGTTCGCCGGCGTCTGGCAGCAGTGGCACGGGGACCTGCTGGCCGGCGGGCGGGGGGAAATTTTTCACCGCCTGCCCGCGTGAGGCCGACGCGAGCCCGGCGAAACCGGGATTTCAGCGGCCCCGCTTTCGACAGGCCCCGCTTTGCGTTATTCTCTGGGGCTCGCACTCGTTCCGTTCCACCCGCGGTTTCTACGCCCCATGCCCACGATCAGCCAGCTCGTCCGCAGCCGTCGTCGCCCGAAGCGCAAGTTCTCCAAGTCGCCGGTGCTCGACCGCTGTCCGCAGAAGCGCGGCGTGTGTCTGCAGGTGCGGACCATGACGCCGAAGAAACCCAACTCGGCGCTGCGGAAGATCGCCCGCGTGCGTCTTTCGAACCAGAAGGAAGTCACGGTCTACATCCCCGGCGAAGGACACAACCTCCAGGAGCACTCGATCGTGCTCATCCGCGGCGGCCGTGTCCGCGACCTTCCGGGTGTCCGCTACCACATCATCCGCGGCGCGCTCGACACGCTCGGCGTGCAGGGCCGCAAGCAGTCGCGAAGCCTCTACGGTGCCAAGAAGGGTTGATCTGAAGAGCCATGGGAAACATCACAGCCAGCCGCGAACAGCTCCGTCCCGATCCGCGCTACGGATCGTTGCTCGCCAGCAAGTTCATCAACTGCCTCATGGAGGACGGCAAGAAGAGCGTCGCTCAGAACGTCTTCTACAAGGCGATGGACATCGTCGCCTCGAAGATCAACGACGCCGAGCCGATCGAGGTCTTCAACCGCGCCGTGGAAAACATCAAGCCGGCCGTCGAGGTGCGTTCGAAGCGGGTCGGCGGTGCGGCCTACCAGGTGCCGATGCAGGTCAACCGCAACCGGCAGCAGTCGCTGGCGATCCGCTGGCTCCTGCAGGCGGTGCGCGAGAAGAAGGGCCGGGCCACGTTCGAAAAGCTCGCCGAGGAGATCATCGCCGCCTACAAGCGCGAGGGTGCCGCGGTGACGAAGCGTGACAACGTCCACCGCATGGCCGACGCCAACAAGGCGTTCGCGCACTTTGCCTGGTAGGCGCCGGTAGGAGGCCGCCGCGGCATCCAGTCGCGCGGCTCCGCCAGCCATCCAGCGTGGCTGGCCTTCGCCCCTTTCCCCTCGTCCGACCACCATGGATCCGGAACTGTCCCGGCTGCTCGGTGGCATCATCCGCGGCCAGTCCGTCGCGGCGCTGGCCACGCTGCACGGCGGCGATCCGTTCGCGTCGATGATCCCCTTCGCCACGTGGACCGACGCGCGGGGTGAACGGCTGCGGCTGGTGACGCACGTCAGCCGGCTCTCGGCGCACACCCGCGACATGCTCGAGTCGCCCCGGGTCTGCCTGCTGATCACGGCGCCGCACGGCACGGACGACATGCCCCAGGCCCTGCCCCGGGTGTCGATTCCCGCCGTGGCGACCTTCGTCGACCCGTCGCATCCCGACCACGGTCCCCTGGCGCAGGCCTACCTGGCGAAGTTTCCCCGGGCGGCCGGCTGGTTTCAGTTGGGCGATTTTTCGATCGTGGCCTTCGAGCCCGAGTCGGCCCGGTTCGTCGCCGGCTTCGCCCGGGCGCTCAACGTGTCGGCGGCCCAGCTCGCGGCCGCTCTCCAGCCTGCTGACGCATAAGGGCGTGGAGGCCGTCTCTCCGGGGTTGGCAGCACGTCGTTGGCCATGCACGCCTGATACCGCGCCAGCACCCCCGACGGCCCCCCGTCACATGTGACGGGGCCGGGCGGTCGATGGCACTGCCGTGATCGGCCGCCTGCTCGCTGCCTCGACGCGCTGTTTAGCCGTGCAATGAGCGGTGCAGCCCGGCTTCGCGGCGCTGCCCACGCCGGACCAACGCCGAGCTTGGCATGCCGGTTGCTTGGCATGTTTTCGCCATGGGGGATTCCGACCGGAGCACCCGGAGGAATGCTTCGGCACCGATCTGCCCGAGGAGTTCCTGACGTGCCCTATTCCACTGCGGAGACACCGTCGTTGCGGCGCGGCTCTCGAGGCATTGCCGCGGTCGTGGTCCTCACGACGGCCGTCGCAGCCGGCTGCATGCTCGGCGACGGCATCTCGCCGCAACGACTCCGCCGCTACGGCGCCGCGATCGACGAGGTGCTGGCCGTGTCGATCGACGCCTGGCTGGGAGTGGACACGCTCACGATTCAGGGCCCGCCTCGCGAGCATTGGTTTCTGTTCAACGCCCTTGTCGAGTACGGACTACGCGATTTTTCCTACCACGAGCCCGAGATCGGGCTTGGAGAACACCATGTTGCCCGGCGATGACGCGCATCCCTCCCCCGGCCTCCAAGGCCCGGCCGCCGCCCACGCGCACGACCCACGGCCGATCCTGCGGCGCTCCGGCTTCTCGCTGGTGGAGCTGCTGATAG
Source organism: Pirellulales bacterium (assembly GCA_044344895.1). GTDB lineage: Bacteria > Planctomycetota > Planctomycetia > Pirellulales > UBA1268 > CAMCQY01. The sequence continues at coordinate 26,039 of JBIJCD010000002.1, forward strand.
TAATCACGATCATCGGCACGCTCGTGGCCATGCTCCTGCCGGCCATTCAGTCCGCGCGGGAGTCGGCCCGCCAGAGCCAGTGCGGCAACAACCTCAAGCAGCTCATGCTGGGCCTGCACGGCTACGAGAGTGGCCGCCGCAGCTTTCCAGCCGGGTTCGTCGTCACGACGGGCTCCGCCAACGCGGAGTCGTGGGCATGGGGGACGCTGATCCTGCCCTACATCGAGCAGGCCGATCTCTACGGCCAGCTGAAGGTGGCCGAGGGAAATCTCCACCAGATCTACCCGGCCACGCCGGCGGGGGCCAAACGGGTGGCGTTGCGGGCGGCCATGGAAACGCCGCTGACCACGTTCATGTGCCCCTCGGAACAGCGGAACAACGGCGGACCGCAGGGAGCGGACTTCGGCCAGGTCGGCTTCGATCGCAGATTCACCGGTGGGATCGGCTTCGCCGCCGCCGGCGCCTACTGGCCGGGCGCGAGCAACTACGTGGGAGCGGCCGGCCATTGGCAGTACATCACCGGCACCAGCAAGAACACCGGCATCTTTTACGGCAACAGCAACGTCAAGCCGGGCGAAATCATCGACGGCCTGAGCACGACGATCGCGATCGGTGAGCGAGACACGAAGAACTGCCGTGGAGCCGCCTGGATGGCGATCCGCAACCCCAACGGCACCGACACTCGGGGGCTCGATGTCGCCACGGCGCACGCCCGCGCCAAGATCAACGAGGCGGCGGTGCCGTGGGACGACAACCCGCTCGGCTGCGGCCAGAGTTTCAGCAGCCTGCATCCCGGCGGCGCCCAGGTCGCCTTCTGCGACGGCTCGGTGCGTTTCCTGTCCGAAACCATCGAGCACAACCATCGCACGGTCGCCGCGACGCAGACCGACTCGGTCCGCCAGGCCACGGTGCGGGATTCCCGGAACGGCGTCTACCAGCGGCTGATGTCGCGAAACGACACGCTGCAGGTGTCAGTGCCATGATCACCCGCACGTCATGGTCTCGGGCGAGGGCGACCGCGGCTTTCGCGGTGGTGGTCGTCGGCTGCGGGGGGCCAGCAACCGTGGGCACGGTCGGCGGTACCGTCACGCTCAACGGTCAGCCGCTGCCTGAGGCCCGCGTGTCATTCCAGCCGCAGCAGGGCTCGCCGTCGCTCGGCGTCACCGACGCATTGGGCCGCTACGAACTCCGCTACACCCGTGAACTGATGGGGGCCGTCGTGGGCGAACATGCCGTATCGATCAGCACGTTCCGCACCGGCAGCCCCGTCTCAGATCCGCCGGTCGAGCGCCGGTCGGAACTGGTGCCGCCACGGTACAACCGGCAGACCGAACTCACCGCCACGGTCAGGCGGGGCGCCAATCAACTCGACTTCTCGCTCGAAAGTTCCGGGAAGATCCCGCAGCCGAAGCCCGGCGAGCACTGACCGCCCGCCACGCTGCGAACGCCGCCTCTCACGGCCACATGCGTACGGCACCAGAGTGGTATCCTCGACATGCCACGCACATCTGGCCGGCCCTCCCGCCGTCCGCCACGGTGGCGACGGGCACGCACGCCACGGGGCCGGAGGATCCACGCACGATGACATCATTCCATCACGTTCGCACGGCTGCATCGCTCGCCATCGCGGTCTCGCTGACGACTTCATTTCAGGACGCGATGCGCCAGTGCCACGCCGCCGGTCCGCGGCGTCCCAACGTGATCTTCATCATGGCCGACGACCTCGGCTGGACGGATCTGGCATGCTTCGGCAGCGGCTACTACGAGACGCCCAACATCGACCGACTTGCATCGCAGGGCGTGCGATTCACGAGCCACCACCACTGCCAGAACTGCACGCCGACCCGTGCGGCGCTCATGAGCGGCCAGTACGGCGCCCGCACCGGTGTCTACACCGTGGGCGGCATCGATCGCTTCGACTGGCACAGCCGGCCGGTACGGCCGGTCGGCAACGCCACCGAATTGCCGCTCGACCGCCGCACCATCGCCGACCAGCTCAAGCAGGCCGGCTACGCGACCGGCATGTTCGGCAAGTGGCACATCGGCCAGAAGGGGCCGTACCTCCCCGGACGACGCGGCTTCGACGAGGCGATTGTCTCGATGGGAAAACACTTCGGCTTCGTCACCGACCCGCCGACGCCGCACGCCAAGGATGAGTACCTCGCCGACTTCCTCACCGACAAGGCGGTCGACTTCATCCGCCGCCACAAGGAGGGCCCGTTTTTTCTCTACCTGCCGCACTTCGGCGTCCACTCGCCGCACGATGCCAAGCCGGAGCTCGTGGCTCGCTTCAAGGGCAAGCCGCGGGCCGGCGGCCACCGCGACCCGACCTATGCCGCGATGATCGCGAGCGTCGACGAAAGCGTCGGCCGCGTGATGCGCACGCTCGACGAACTCGGCCTCGCCGACGACACGGTGCTCTGCTTCACGAGCGACAACGGCGGTGTCGGCGGGTACGGCCGCGAGGGCCTGCGCGACGCGAACCGCGGCAAGGGTGACGTGACCGACAATGCGCCGCTGCGGAGCGGCAAGGGAAGCCTCTACGAGGGGGGCACCCGCGTGCCGCTCGTCATCCGCTGGCCGGAGGTCGCCCTGGCCGGCGCTGCCTGCGACGTGCCGACGATCCACGTCGACATCTTTCCGACGCTCCTGGAGATCGCCGCCGCCCCGCCACCGCCCCAGCCGCTCGACGGCGCCAGCCTCGTGCCGCTGCTGCGGCATCCCGGCGGCCGGCTCGACCGCGACGCCATCTTCCAGCACTTCCCCGGCTACCTGGGCATGGGCAAGAATCGGTGGCGCACCACGCCGGTGAGCCTCGTGCAGTCCGGTGACTGGAAGCTGATGGAGTTTCTCGAGGACGGTCGGCTGGAGCTCTACAACCTGCGGGACGACGTGTCGGAGTCGAAGAATCTCGCCGCCGCGCACCCTGAGAAGGCCCGCGAGCTGCTCGCCCAGCTGCAGGCCTGGCGGACGGCTGTCGCCGCGCCGATGCCGCAGAAGAACGCCGCGGCGGACGACCGCAGCGGCCGTCGCCCCGGCAGGCCGAATCGCCGCAAGGCGGCCTGAGCGGTCGCGGCGACGCGCGGTGTCGCTCAGCGCACCCGCAGCCGCACGGGCATCAGCGCGAGCGGTCGGCCCGACACGAGCTCGACGAGCGCCCCGGCGTCGCCGACGACCGCGTCCATGCCCGGCATGGCGGCCATCCGCGACAGCAGCAGGGCCCTGATCGCGATCGCCTCCCCTGTGGCCGCCCCGAAGGTGGCGGCCAGCCGCGCGGTGGGTCCCCCCCCGGCGCCGGCCATGCCGAAGAGGTCGTCAAACAGCCCGCGCGGCTCCGGCAGCAGCACCCGCTCGACCGGCTCGTTCGCGGCGATCCCCGCCAGCTTCTTCGCCTCGTCGACGGCGTCGTCGAGCGTGCCCAGCCGATCGACCAGCCCGAGCTCCTTCGCCATCCGCCCCGTGAACACGCGGCCCTCGGCGAGTTTCGCGACCCGCTCCATGTCGAGCTTGCGGCCCGCGGCGACCTTGGAGGTGAAGAGGCGGTAGACGTCCTTCATGGTGGCCAGAAATGCCTCCCGCTCGTGCTCCGTGAACGGCTTGTGCATGGAGAGCCAGCCGGCGTTGCGTCCCTTGGACACCACGTCGGTGTGGACGCCCACCTTCTCCAGGGCGTCGCCGACCGCGATCTTGCCGCCGACGACCCCGATCGAGCCGGTGAGCGTGCCCGGGGCGGCCACGATCCTGTCGGCCGCCACGGCGATGTAGTAGCCGCCGCTGGCCGCGGTGTCGGACAGGCTCGCCACCACCGGCTTCGTCGTGCGTTCGGCCTCCCGCCAGATCAGGTCGCTGGCGAGCGCCGACCCGCCGGGAGAGTCGATCCGCAGCACGATGGCGGCCACCTTGTCGTCCTTCGCCGCGTCGCGGATCGCCTTGATCACCGTGTCGGAGCCAGCCGAGCCGCCGGCGAGCAGATCGTCCTTGCCCTTCCCTTCCTTGATCTCGCCCGTCACGTGGACGATGGCGATCTGCTTGTCCTTCCCGGAGGCGGCCGCCTGCTTCTGGCCGGAGAGCATCTCGACCAGCTTCACGAGCCCGCCGATGCCGGAAAAGTCGTTGTCGATCTTCTGTGCGGCGTAGTCGCGGGCGACCTTCGCCTGGGGTTCGTCGATGGCCCCGGCCAGGCCGCTGATCACCTCGTCCTCGTAGGCGACGGCGTCGATGAGCTGCGCCTGGCGGGCCTGCTCCGGCGTGAAGACGCCGGTGTCGACGAGCTCCCGAACCCGCTCCACGGGCAGCTTGCGATCGGCGGCGATCCGCTCGACGAGCTGGTCGTAAAGGTCACCGACGAACTGCTCGTATTGTTCCCGCAGCTGCGGGCTCATACTCGACCGCGTGAGCGGCTCGCCCGCCCCCTTGAACTCGCCCACCTGCAGGATCTCGGCGTCCACACCCAGCTTGTCGAGCAGCGACTTGTAGAACTGGACCTCGGCCCGCACGCCGGTGATCTCCAGCGTGGCCGCAGGCGGCATCGACACCGAATCGCAGGCCGTGGCGACGAGGTAGTGCACGGGCTCGGCCCCGACCAGATGCGCGGCCACCCGCTTGCCGGCCTTGCGGATCCGCGCGATCGCCGCCCGCAGTTCCTCGGCCCGGCCGCGGCCCAGCGCCGGCGACTCGATCGACAGCACGACGCCCTTGACCCGGCTGTCGGCGGCGGCCTTGTCGAGTCGCTCCACGA
>JBIJCD010000101.1:0-9635 GCA_044344895.1 Pirellulales bacterium
ATCCCGCGAGGAGACTTCTGCCGTCCCGGCGGTGATCGCTCCCTTCGGGAACACCTTCCCGCGCACCGACCCGCATCAGCCGATCACTCGCCCACCGCGTCAGGCCAGCAGTTCCCGCACGACACGCTGCGGCTCGACGCCGGTGAGCCGCTGGTCGAGGCCCTGGAACTTGTACGTGAACCGCTCGTGGTCGATCCCCAGGAGGTGCAGGATCGTGGCGTTGAAGTCGTTCACGTGGACCGGGTTCTGCACGACGTTGTAGCTGAAGTCGTCGGTCTCGCCGTGGGAGATGCCGGGCTTCACACCGCCGCCGGCCAGCCACATGCAGTAGTTCCGCGGATGGTGGTCGCGGCCGTAGTTGTCCTTCGTGAGCGTGCCCTGGGAGTAGACCGTGCGGCCGAACTCGCCGCCCCACACCACGAGCGTCTCGTCGAGCATGCCACGCTGCTTGAGATCCTTGACGAGCGCGGCGGTGGCCTGGTCGGTGTCGAGGCACTGGGCGGCGAGGTCCTTCGGCAGGTTGCCGTGCTGGTCCCAGCCGCGATGCAGGATCTGGACGACCCGCACGCCCCGTTCCACGAGCCGCCGGGCCAACAGCAGGCTGTGCGTGAACGAGCCCGGCTTGTGAACGTCGTCGCCGTACATCGCCAGCGTCTGCGCGGTCTCGTCGGAGAGGTCGGCGAGCTCGGGCACGCTCGACTGCATCCGGAAGGCCATCTCGTACTGGGCGATCCGGGTCTGGATCTCGGGATCGCGGTAGCGGTCGTAGCCCATGGCGTTGAGCCGGCCGAGGCCGTCGAGCATCCGCCGCCGGTCGGCCGCGGTGACGCCGTCGGGATTGGGCAGGTAGAGCACCGGGTCGCCCGAGCCGCGCAGGGCCACGCCCGAATACCGCGTCGGCAGGAAGCCGCTCGACCACATCCGGGTGAACAGGGCCTGCGAGGGATTGATGTCAGGCAGCGGCGTGAACACGACGAACGCCGGCAGGTCGTCGCTCTCGCTGCCCAGGCCATAGGCCAGCCAGCTGCCGATGCTGGCCTTGCCCGGGATCTCGCTGCCGGTCATCACGAACGTGCAGGCCGGGTCGTGATTGATGGCGTTGGTGTGGACGGTCTTCACCAACGCGATGTCGTCGACGATGCCCGCGGTGTGCGGCAACAGGTCGGCGCTGATCCAGCGGCCGCACTGGCCGCGCCGCTCGAAGCGGAATTTGGAAGGGGCGACCGGAAACCGCGCCTGGCCGCTGGTCATGGTGGTGATCCGCTGGTCACCGCGGACGCTCGGCGGGATGTCCTTGTCGAAGTATTCCTGCAGTTTCGGCTTGTAGTCCCATAGGTCGATCTGCGACGGGCCGCCGTTGGTGTGGATGTAAATCACGCCCTTCGCCTTCGGGGCGTGGTGCGGGAAGCCCGGCAGCGCGGGATGGATCCGGCCTGCGCCGACGGCCGGCCGAGGCGCCGCAGGATCGACGGCCGCTGCTCCGGCCCGGCCCTCCAGCCACGAAAACGCCGCCGCGCCCAGGCTCACGCCCGACGAGCGAAGGAAGGCCCGCCGGGCGATGGCCATCCGCGCCGCCTCGACGCAATCCACAGGTGCCGGATGCATGGCTCAGTTCCTCGTCAGGGTTTCGTCCAGGTTCAGCAGCATGTTGGCCACGAGCGTCCATGCCGCGAGTTCGTCCACCGGCAGCGAATCCGGCGGCTTCGAATCGCCGTAGGCGACGAGCTTCCGCGCGGCGTCGGGATCGGCCGCATACCGCTTCCGGTGGCCGGCAAGCGATTCGGCCACCACGGCCGCCTCGGCCGACTGCGGCCGGCGGGCCAGCACGGTGCGGTAGAGCCACTCGATACGGCCGGCGTCGTCGCCGCTGGCCTCCGCGAGCACCCTTGCGGCGAGCCCGCGGGCCGCCTCCACGTGCTGCACGTCGTTCATCAACTGCAGCGCCTGCAGCGGCGTGTTGCTGCGGTCACGGCGGGCACAGAACTGCTCGCGGTTGGGGGCGTCGAAGTTCGCCATGAAGGGGGGCGGGGCCGTCCGCTTGAGGAACGTGTAGAGGCTGCGGCGGTAGAGCGACTCTCCCGCGTCGCGGGTGTAGTACCGGGTGTTCGAGCTGTTGAAGCCGACCGGCTCCCAGATGTTGTCGGGCTGATAGGGCTTCACGCCCCGGCCACCGAGCCTGGGCACGAGCAGCCCCGAGACCGCCAGCGCGTTGTCGCGGATCTGCTCGGCGTCGAGCCTGATTCGCGGGCCACGGGCGAGGAGCCGGTTCTCTGGATCGCGGGCCAGCTGCGGCTCGGCGGCGGCCGACGCCCGACGGAAGGCCCGGCTCGTCACGATCATCCGCACCAGCTTCCGCGTATCCCAGCCGGCGTCGCGGTATTCGGCGGCGAGCCAGTCGAGCAGTTCGGGATGGCTCGGCGGCTCGCCCTGCAACCCGAAATCCTCGCTCGTCTTCACGAGGCCCACGCCGAAGAGCTGCTGCCAGAGCCGGTTGGCAGCGACCCGGGCGGTGAGCGGATGCTCCGCGGACACGAGCCACTTCGCGAGATCGAGCCGCGACGGGGCTGCGGCGTCGGCCGCAACAAGCGGCGGCAGGAACGCCGGCGTGCCCCGCGTCACCTTCTCGCCCGGCTTGTCATACGCGCCCCGCTGCATGACGAAGCTGTCGCGCATCGCCGGCAGATCCTTGAAGACGAGCGTGTTCGGGATCGCCGTGCCGAGGTCGCGGCTCACCTTCTCGACCGCCTCGAACTCGCGGGCGGCCGCCGCCAGCGCGGCCGGCGGCTCGGCCCAGACCTTCGTGAGCCAGTGGCGGCGGACGCGGTCCGCCTCCGCCTGATCGGTCGTCTTCTCCGGTCCCTGCTTGACGATCTTCCGCAGCGGCTCGGGCACGTCGTCGAGCTTGTCCTTGCCGGTCCGCTCCTTCCACCAGGCCGCCAGCGACCGCGCCGGGTTCGTCGCCGAGTCGTCCGGCACCGAGATCCCCAGTCGGTCCCAGCGGACGTGGCCGAAGGCCTGCACGAACCCGATCCCCGTCAGCTTCTGGCCGGCGAGGCCGACCTTCTCGACAGGGACCGCCACCCGCATCCAGCGTCCGGCCTCGGGCAGCGGCCCCACGTGGAAGAACTCGGGCTTGTCGGTCCTGCCGTCGGTCACGTGCACGGCGGTCCAATCGCCCCACACTGCCCGGTGCTTCCAGTCGCTGGTGCGAAATTCGAGCATCACCGCCCGCGGCGGATTCACGGGATCGAGCCAGACCTGCGCGAAGAGCTCGGCACCGGCGGGCACAGCGATCGGCTCCGCGCCCCCCGCATAAAAATCCTGGCCGATCCCCGTGGCGGTTCGCTCCAGGCACCGCTGACCGGAGAAGACCTCGCCCGGGTTCTGCGACGTGAGCCAGCTGGTCGCGGCGCCCAGGCCGCTGCGGGCGTCGGCACCCGCGGGAAAGGCGTCGTCGATCCAGACCACGTCGCGGCGGCTCGGCGGCGGCGTGACGGAGGCCGGGTCGACGTAGGCCGCCTGCGCGATCGCCGCCTCGAGCCCGGCCTCGGCCGCCCGGCGCCGCGAGTCGAGTTCGGCCAGCTGCGCCTCCTGCTCCGGCGTGGCCAACCGGATCACCGGCACCGTCCGCAGCACGTTGCCGTCGAAACCGGGATCGGCCGCGGAGTTGAAGAAGGCGTAGAGCGAGTAGAACTCCCGCGCGGAGAGCGGATCGAACTTGTGGTCGTGGCAGACGGCGCACTGGCCCGTCAGGCCCATCCAGGCGTTGGTCATCGTCGCCGTGCGGTCGACGGCGTAACGGAACAGCAGCTCGTCGTTGATCGAGCCCCCCTCGCTCGTCGTCACGTTGCAGCGGGAGAACCCGGTGGCCACCTGCTGGTCGCGGGTGGCGGCGGGCAGCAGGTCGCCGGCGATCTGCTCGATGGTGAAGCGGTCGAAGGGCAGGTTGTCGTTGAAGGCCTTCACGACCCAGTCGCGGTAGCCCCACATCTCCCGCTCGTTGTCGAGGTGCAGGCCGTGCGTGTCGGCGTAGCGGGCCACGTCGAGCCAGTGCCGCGCCATCTCCTCGCCGTGGTGCGGACTGGCCAGCAGCCGGTCGACGAGCCGCTCGTAGGCGTGAGGTGCGTTGTCGGCCAGGAACGCGTCGACCTCCGCCGGCTTCGGCGGCAGGCCGGTGAGCGCGAACGTCGCCCGGCGGATGAGCGTCTCGCGGTCCGCTTCGGCGTTCACCGGCAGCGCCTCGGCGGCAAGCCGCGTCTCGAGAAACCGGTCGATCGGGCCCGCCTCGGCCGCGCCGTCCGGCAGGGCGGGCCGGCGGAGCGGCCGAAACGACCAGTGCTGCTCGTAGTGCGCGCCCGACTCGATCCAGCTCCGCAGCGTGTCCCGCTGGGCGGCGGAGAGCGGCTTGTTGGCATGCGGCGGCGGCATCAGCACGTCGGGATCGGTGGCGACGATCCGGGCCACCAGTTCGCTGGCCGCCGCATCGCCGGCGACGATCGCCCGGTGGCCGCTGTCGAGGGGCCGGCTCGCGGCGTCGAGCGAGTCGAGCCGCAGACCGGCCTCCTGCTTGCCGGGCCCGTGGCAGGCGAAGCAGTGCTCGGAAAGAATCGGTTCGACGTCGCGATCGAACCGGGGCGCGGCGGCGTGCACGGCCAGTGCCTGCGTTGCGATCATGAGCGCGAGAGTCGCGAAGAGCTGACGTCGGCGGCGGGTCAGGGGATTCATGCCAGCAGCTCCTTGACGACGGTGCCGTGCACGTCGGTGAGCCGGAAATCGCGGCCCTGGAAGCGGTAGGTGAGCTTCGTGTGGTCGAAGCCCAGCAGGTGGAGGATCGTCGCCTGCAGGTCGTGGATGTGCACCTTGTCCCGCGCCACCTTGAAGCCGAGCTCGTCGCTGTCGCCGTGGACGTAGCCGGGCTTCACGCCGCCGCCCGCCATCCAGATCGAGTAGCAGTCGGGGTAGTGGTCGCGGCCGAGGATGGCGCCGGCCGCGGTGCGGCCCTCCCGGAAGGGCGTCCGGCCAAACTCTCCCGTGCAGAGGATGAGCGTGTCGTCGAGCAGGCCGCGCTGCTCGAGGTCCTCGATCAGCGCGGCGGCCGGCTTGTCGAACGTGGCGGCCTTCTTCGTGAGCCCGTCGCGGATGTCCTCCTGCGGCCCGGTGCCGTGGAAGTCCCAGCCCCAGTCGAACAGGTGCACGAACCGCACGCCCTGCTCCACCAGCCGGCGGGCCAGCAGGCAATTGTTGGCGAGGCTCGGCTGGCCGGCGGCAGCGCCGTAGGCGTCGAGCACCTCCTGCGGCTCCCGGGAGATGTCCATCACCTCCGGCACGCTCGCCTGCATGCGGAAGGCGAGTTCGTACTGCGCGATCCGCGTCACCGTCTCGGGATTGCCGAGCTCCCGGGCCTGCAGCTCGTTCAGGTCTTTGAGCGCGTCGAGGCTCCTGCGCCGCATCGCCCGATCCATGCCGGGCGGATCGGAGACGAAGAGCACGGGATCGCCCTTCGAGCGGCACTGCACCCCCTGGTAGACGCTGGGCAGGAACCCCGAGCCGAAGCTGCTGGTGCCGCCGTTGGGCTGCACGCCCGAGGAGATGAGCGTGACGAAGCCGGGGAGGTTGGCGTTCTCGCTGCCGAGGCCGTAGGTCACCCAGCTGCCGAGGCTCGGCCGGCCCGCGCGGGGGCTGCCTGTGTAGACCATCAGCTCGGCCGGCGCATGGTTGAACTGGTCGGTGAACATGCTCTTCACGAGACAGAGCTTGTCGGCGACGCGATGCAGGTTGGGAATCGCGTCGGAGAGCTCCATGCCGCTCTGGCCGCACCGCACCCAGGAGCGGGGCGTGCCCAGCAGCTTGGGCGTGCCGCTCGTGAAGGCGAACTTCTTGCCGGCGATCGTCTCGGCCGGGCAGTCCTCGCCCGAGTGCTTCACGAGCTGGGGCTTGTGGTCGTAGAGGTCGAGGTGCGGCGGCGAGCCGGTCAGGTGGATCACGATCATCCGCTTCGCCTTTGCCGGCAGCGGCGGCAGCCGCGGCGCCATCGGGTCGGAGGGCGACGGCGGCGTGAAGGCCGTGGCGCCGAGCAGCTCGCGCATCGCAAGCGCGCCGATGCCGCCGGCCATGCCCCCGAGCAGGTGGCGGCGGGTGGCGAGGAGCTTCTGCTCAAGCAGGGGATGCATGGTGGTTTCTCCGGCCGGGGACGCCTGCCCCTTCACGGACACATGAAGGCTTCGTCGAGATTCAGAATAACGTTGGCCACGACCGTCCACGCGGCGAGATCCGGCTCGTCGATCGCGAGGTCGGCCGGCACGGGCCCCAGCGGGTCGGTGGCCATCCTCTTCGCGTCGGCCGCGTCGGCCCGGAAGCCGGCCGCCGCGTCGGCGTACAGCCGCAGGAGCCGATCGAGCTCGGCGAGCCCCGGCCGGCGGGAGAGCACGAGCCGAAACCCGCGGGCCGCCCGATCGGCGTCGACGGAGCCGCCCTCCCGCACCATCCGTCTGGCCAGGGCCTGCGCGGCCTCGACGTAGACGGGGTCGTTGAGCGTGACGAGCGCCTGCAGCGGCGTGTTGGTCCGCGGGCGGCGGATCGTGCAGACCTCGCGGGAGGGTGCGTCGAACGTGGCCATCGAGGGATAGGGATTGCTCCGCCGCCAGGTCGTGTAGAGGGCGCGGCGGTAGCGGTCCTCGCCGTCGCTCGTCTTCCAGTCGATACCGCTGCCGAAGGCGGCCTTGAGCCCCACGTCCGGCTGTGGCGGATGGACGCTCGGCCCCCCCTTCTTCCGCGAGAGCAGCCCCGCCGCGGCCAGGGCCTGATCGCGGATCACCTCGGCCGGCAGGCGGACCCGCGGGCCGCAGCCGACCAGACGATTCTCGGGGTCGCGGGCCACGAGCTCCGGCGGGGCCTTCGAGGTCTGCCGGTAGGCCGCACTCGTCACGATGAGCCGCTGCAGCGCCTTGAGATCCCACTTCCGCGCCACGAGCTCGGTGGCCAGCCAGTCGAGCAGCTCGGGGTGGCTGGGCAGCTCGCCCTGGCTGCCGAACTCCTCGCTCGTCGACACGATGCCGATGCCGAACAGCCGCTCCCAGAGTCGGTTCACCACGACCCGGGCGGTGAGCGGGTTTCGCGGATCGACGAGCCACCGCGCCAGCCCCAGCCGGTCGAGCCGGCCGCCTGCGGATCCCTGCGGCTGCGGGAAGATCGCCGGCACGCCTTCGGCGACCTCGGGGCCGAGGTCCTGCCAGTTGCCGCGGTGCTGAAGCTTCGTGACCCGCCGCTTCTCCCCCGCGAGCTCCTCGAGCACCGGCACGGTGACGGCGGGCACGGCGTCGAGCTGCTTCCGCAGGCCGGCCACCAGCTCGCGGATCGGGCGGAACTCGGGCGGCTCCGTCACGCCCTTCGCGGCCGGCGGGACATGCCGCTCGATCCCGGCAATTTCCCCCTCGAGCTTCGCCCGCCGGGCATCGACGGGCTCCCAGGGGATCCGCACGACCGGCGTCTCGTCCTTGCGGTCCTCGTCGGCGGTGTTGTTCAAGATCGCGTAGACGCCGAAGAACTCCCGCTGTGAGAGCGGGTCGTACTTGTGGTCGTGGCACTGGCAGCAGGCGATCGTCGTGCCCATCCAGGTGCTCATCGTGGTGTTCACCCGGTCGACCACGGCGACCGTGCGGAACTCCTCGTCGATCGTGCCGCCCTCGCTGTTGGTGAGGGTGTTGCGGTGGAAGCCGGTAGCGATCTTGTCGTCGAGCGACGCCTCCGGGAGCAGGTCACCGGCCAGCTGGCGGACCGTGAACTCGTCGAACGGCATGTTGGCGTCGAACGCCCGCACCACCCAGTCGCGCCAGCCCCAGATCGTGCGGGGCGGGTCGTCGGCGTAGCCGGCGCTGTCGGCGTAGCGGGCCAGGTCGAGCCACTGCCGCGCCATGTGCTCGCCGTAGCCGGAATCGTCGAGCAGCCGGTCGACCAGCCGCTCCACAGCGTCGGGATGCGTGTCGGCCACGAAGGCGTCGACCTGCTCAGGGCTCGGCGGCAGGCCGGTCAGGTCGAGCGCGAGCCGGCGGATGAGCGTCGCCCGGTCGGCCTCCGGCTGCGGCGCCAGCCCCTCCGCCTCCAGCCGCGCGAGGATGAAGCGGTCGATCTCGTTCTTCGGCCACGCTGCGTGCTTCACCGGCGGCACGGCCGGCCGCACCGGCGGCACATAAGACCAGTGGGGCTCGTAGCGGCCGCCCGCCGCGATCCAGCTCCTGAGCAGCTCGACGTGCCGGGGCGTCAGCCGGTCACCAGCCTCGGGCGGCGGCATCACCAGGTCGGGATCGTCCGAGGTGATCCGGCGGATCAGCTCGCTCATGTCGGGGTCGCCCGGCACGAGCGCCGCGTGGCCGCCGAGGTCGGCCGTGGACCCCTCGAACGTGTCGAGCCGCAGCCCGCCGTCGCCCCCGCCCTGCCGCGACGTCGGGTCGGGGCCGTGGCACCGCGCACAGCGATTCGAGAGGATCCCCTTGATATCGCGGGTGAACGAGGGAGCCGGCTCGGCGGCGGCCGCCACCAGCGGCAGCACGAGCCATACGCAGCAGACCGCCCGGCACAGCCCTCGTGCGTGCTCCGATGATCGGATGGTGGCTGGTGTCATGGGGAAACGTCCCTCGGTCGTCAGGCGAGGATGCCCTTCACGAGGTTTCCGTGCACGTCGGTGAGCCGGAAGTCGCGGCCCTGGGAGCGAAACGTGAGCTTCGTGTGGTCGAAGCCGAGCAGGTGGAGGAGCGTCGCGTGGAGGTCGTGGACATGCACCGCGTCCTCGACGCCGTTGAAGCCGAACTCGTCGGTCTTGCCATGCACGTGACCCGCCTTGATGCCGCCGCCGGCCAGCCACATCGTGAAGGCCCGGTTGTGGTGGTCGCGGCCGTCGTTGCCCCCCTGCACCATCGGAGTGCGGCCGAACTCGCCTCCCCAGATCACGACCGTGTCGTCGAGCAGGCCGCGCTCCTTGAGGTCGGTCACGAGGGCGGCGCTGGCCTGGTCGGTGTCGACGCAGTTCTGCTTCACCGCCTTGGTGAGGTTGCCGTGCTGGTCCCAGGCCTCGTGGAACAGCTGCACGAACCGCACGCCCCGCTCCAGGAGCCGCCGCGCGAGCAGGCAGTTGCGGGCGAAACCGGCCTGCGCCGGATCGGTGATGCCGTACCGGGCCAGCACCTCCTTCGGCTCGCTGGCGAGATCGAGCAACTCCGGCGCGCTCGACTGCAGCCGGTAGGCCATCTCGTAGGCCTGGATCCGTGCCGCGATCTCTGGGTCGCCCACGGCCCGCAAGGAGAGATCGTTGAGCCGGTTGATCGCGTCGAGCGAGGCCCGCTGCGACTCGCGGTCGATCCCCTTGGGATTCGAGAGGTAGAGCACGGGATCGCCGCCGCTGCGCAGCGGGATGCCGCCGTAGACCGTGGGCAGGAAGCCCGGGCCGTAGTTGCTCGCGCCGCCGCTGGTGCCCTTGGCGCTCGTGAGCACCACGTAGCCCGGCAGGTCGGACGACTCGCTGCCCAGGCCGTAGAGCGTCCAGGCGCCGAAGCTCGGCCGGCCGAACTGCTGCGATCCGGTGTTCATGAGGATCTGCGCCGGAGCGTGGTTCACCGCGTCGGTCCGCATCGCGCGGATGAGGC
>JBIJCD010000102.1:0-9599 GCA_044344895.1 Pirellulales bacterium
CCCGCACCCGGTGGCCGTTGAGGGCGGTGGCTTGGCGATCGACCGGCTGTTCGAGGCGATGGTCAAGCTCAACGGCAGCGACCTGCATCTGAAGGTCGGCCAGCCTCCGTTCATGCGGGTCAAAGGCGCGCTCCAGCCGCTGAAGTATCCCAAGATCGACGCCGAGGGGATGAAGAAGCTCTGCGCGCCGATCATGAACCCGCGGCACCGCAAGATCTTCGACGAGGACGGTGGTGCCGACTTCGCCCACACGTGCATGGTCGACGGCGTGCGCTGGCGGTTCCGCATCAACATGCTCACGCAGCAGGGCGCCTGGGGGCTGGTGGCCCGGCGGGTCAACAACACGATTCCCGATTTCGAGAAGCTCTTCCTGCCGCCCTCCATCGAGCGGCTCTGCCAGCTCGACCAGGGCATGGTGCTGCTCGCGGGCGTGACGGGCTCCGGCAAGAGCACGACGATCGGCTCGATGCTCAACTACATCAACCGAAACTATCGCAAGCACATCCTCACGCTGGAGGACCCGATCGAGTTCGTCTTCACGGAAGACAAGTGCCTGATCAACCAGCGCGAGATCGGCAACGACGTGCGGAACTTCGAGATCGGGATGAAGCACGCCGTTCGTGAAGACCCCGACATCATCCTCGTGGGCGAGCTTCGCGACGTGGAGACCTTCAAGACGGCGATCCATGCCGCCGAGACGGGCCACCTCGTGTTCGGCACGATCCACGCCGCCAGCGCCTCCAGCTGCATCGGCCGCATCCTCGACCTGTTTCCGCAGGAGGAGCATCCGGCCATCCGCAGCGCCATCGCCTTCAACATGAAGGGCATCGTCGCCCAGAAACTGCTCAAGTCGATCCGTCCCGGTGTCAGCCGCGTGCCGGTCGTGGAGATCATGTTCATCGACGTGCTCATCAGGAAGTACGTCCTGGAGGAGCAGGACCACCTCATCGCCGACCACATCAAGAAGTCGACGAAGGACGGCATGCAGAACTTCACGCAAAGCCTCAAGGGGTTGATCGACCAGGGGCTGATCGACCGCCACGATGCGATGGAGATCGCGCCGAACCGCGAGGAGCTGATGATGGCCCTCAAGGGCATCCTGTGATGGCGGCGGGAGGCACGACGTGATGACGCCGGCTTGGAGGACGATCGCCTTCGCGGTGGTGTCAACGTCGGCCGCGGTGGCCCGGGCCGACGAGGGCTGGCCCGCGGCGACCGCCGAGTGGCTCGACCGTGGGCCGGGCGGCGGGTTGGCGATCGTCACGCTGCTCTGCTGGTGGGCGTTGGTGGCGGCCTGGGCCGCCTCGAGTGACTGGGCACACCGCGACTGCACCCTGCTCAAACTGCGGCCGGATTTCTGGACCGCAGTGACGGTCTTCCCGTTCGTGGTCGCCAGCCTGTTGGCGTGGTGGATCCCCTGGTCGGCGGCTGGCCTGTCGCTGATGGCTCTGGCCTGGATCCTGCCGCTCTATCTATACAGCCGCGTGCGGAATCCGAAGGTGCCCGAGATCGTCCGGATCTTCACGGTCGGGCACCTGCGACGGGCGTGCATCGCCGCACTGGGGAGGATCGGCATCAAGATCGGGTCGGATGAGGTGGCCGACACCGGCCTCCCGGTGTTGACGCTCGTCTCCACCACGGGCGCCGACGCCGCCGAGAATGCCGCGCGTCAGGCCGAGGTCGCCAAGCTGGAGGGCTTCGGCACCGCGGTCAAGTGGCTGCAGGAGGCCGTCGTCGCGCGGGCTGCGACGGTGATCATCGATCAGGCCGCCGAAGGCGTGCGGGTGATGCACGAGGTCGACGGCCTGGCGTCGCCGGCGCGGACCGTCGCCACGCCCGCCAAGGGGCTCGGCAAGTCGAAGAAGCCGGAGCAATGGGGGGACGCGGGCCCCGTCGCGGCGGCGGTCGGCGGCTCGGCCGTGACGGTGCTCAAGACCATCGCCGGGCTCGACCCGAAGCGTGACTCCCGCGGCGAGGCTGAATTCACGATCGACGTCGATGGCAAGAAGAAACCGTGCAAACTGGCGACGCGGGCCACGAAGACGTCCAAGCAGGTGGTGCTGACGCTCGACGTGCCGCCGTTCGTGCCGAAGAAGCTCGAGGATCTGGGCACGCCCGTCGCCATCATCGACCGCGTGCGGGAGCTGCTGACGCTCGAACACGGGATCCTTCTCGTCTCGTCGCCGCCGCTGTCGGGATGCTCGACGGCCTTCGACACCGTGCTGCTGACCGCCGACCGGCTGGTGCGGGACTTCGTCTCGATCGAGGACAGCGACGCCCCGCCCAAGGAGGTGCCGAACGTGAAGCCGGTGCGGTATTCCTCCTCCGCGAAGGAAACACCCGTCTCGGCACTGAAGAAGGCGATGCTCGAGTATCCGAAGGCGGTCGTCGCCCGTGATCTCGCCGATGCGGATCTGGCGAAGGAATTGGTGGCCCTGGCCGACGACCAGCAACTGGTCGTCGTCAGTGTCCGTGCCGCCGATGCCGTCGACGCCATCGAGAAGCTGCTCGCCCTCAAGATCGAGCGGGAGACGCTGGCCCGGTGCCTGTTGGGATCGCTGTCGGTGCGGCTGGTGCGGAAGCTCTGTGCCGACTGTGGCGAATCGGTGCCGACGCCGCCCGAGCTGCTGCAAAAGCTGAAGAAGACCGCCGAGGAGATGCCCGAGATCAAGCGGGCTTCCGCCAACGGCGGGTGTCGGCGGTGTGCCGGCCGGCAGTACGTGGGACGCACCGGAATTTTCGAGCTGGCTGCCGGTGAGACGCTCCGCAAGTACGTGGCACATCCCAAATCCGACGCCAAGGTGCTGCGGCAGGCAGCCGGGAAAGATGGCCTCAAGTCGTTCAAGGACGCCGGCATGGATCTCGTCGCCGCCGGCACGACGTCGATCGAGGAACTGCAGCGGGTGTTCGCGGTGAAGAAGGAGGCCGGCGCGGCCGGCGTCAAGCGATGAGCGGCCTGGGCCTGACGCTGGTGCTGTTTCTGATCCTCGCCTTGGCCACCACCCTGCTCGTGCTCGGCGGGTTCTGGCGGGCCATGCTGGCGTTCTTCAACGTGCTGGTCGCGGCGTGCATCGCCACCGCCTGGTACGAGACGCTGGCGGCGTTCCTCGACCGCCATCTCGCCAGCTACACCTACCTGCTCGACTTCCTGTCGATGTGGCTCATTTTCATTCTCGTGGCGTCGCTGCTGCGGGCCGGGACCGATCGGATGTCGCCGAACAAGGTCGAATTTCCGCTCCTCGTCGAGCGGATCGGCGTCGGTGTCGCCTCGTTCCTCACCGCCTGGGTCTTGATGGCGTTCACGGCCGCGTCCCTGCACACGGCGCCGTTGTCCCGCAACGCCATCCAGCCCACGCCTGGGGCGAAGATGTTCTTCGGTTTCGCACCCGATCGCGCCTGGCTCGCGTGGGTGCGGAACAGCTCCCTGACGGGGCCGTTCTCGCGAGGCGAGCCGAACATCTTCGACAAGGAGGGCGATTTCATCCTGCGGTATGCGGACCGCAGACTGAAGCTGGAGCAGGCGGAGGGGCTTCGCGTGCCGGCGAAGTGACCGACATGGAACTTGCTGACGAACGAGGCGGAGAGGGAATCGTCTACCGGCCGGTGAGCCGGCTGGCCGTCGCGGCGGCGTTGGCCGGATGCGTCGCCAGCCTGGCGCTGGCCAGTCAGATGCTCTGGGTGCTGCCGCTCGTCGGAGTGGGATTGGCCGTGGCTGGGCTGGCCGACGTCGCCCGGCCGGGCGCGGAAAAGGCGGGCCGGATGCTGGCGCTGGCGGGGCTTGCGCTGTCGGTCGGCTTCGGCGCGCAGGCCGTGACGACGACCGTCGTCTCCCGTTGGATCAAGGAGAGCCGCGCACGAGCCGTCGCGGAATCCTGGCTCGACGCCATCCGCGGCGACAGGCTGGCCGACGCACAGGGCATGGTGGGAGGCGAGGTGTTCGCGGCCGATGATGGGATGATGCACCCCGGCCACCAGCATGGCGACGAGGAGCGGAACGCTGCGTTTCTCAAGGTGCCGGCCGTCGCCGCCATTCACGGCTGTGGACCCACCGCCTCCTCGCTGGTCCGCGGCACCGGTCCCGACGCGACCGCCGTGGGATCCTGGGGGGCAGTCGCCACGCTCGCGCCGTGTGCCGGAGGCAAGAGCGTGGACATCGCCCTGCAGCTCACGCCGACCGTGATCAGGGAGGGTGTCGGTCGCGTTGAGCGTTGGCTGATCACCAAGGCGGACGTCGTACCGTGAGCGAGCGCCCCACGCGACTCGGAATCGCCGGTGCCCGAATCAGGCGAGGCAGCCGTGCGCGTTCGGCCGTGCCGCGGGGCGTCAGTCGCGGGATGTGAAGCAGCGGACAGCGTCGATCGTGTCGGCGCCGGCGGCGAGCATCACCAGCCGATCGAACCCCAGGGCGGCGCCGACGCCCTCCGGCATTCCCGGCCCGTGCGCCGCCAGCAGCCGCGCGGGAATCGGCAGTTCGCCGCGGCCATCGGCGGCGCGGGCGGTGTTGGCGGCCGCGATCCTGGCGGCAAGCACGTCACGGCTCGTCTCCTCCTCCCAGCCGTTGGCCAATTCAACTCCGGCGACGAACAACTCGAACCGCCGCGCGGCCCGCGGGTCGGCGGAATCGATGCGGGCGAAGGCAGCCTGGGACACAGGCCAGCGTTCCAGCATCGTCGGCCGGCCGTGGCCCAGCCGCGTGGCGACCCGCTCCGCGAGCAGCAGCTCGAACCAGCGGTCCCACTGCTGCTCCGGGGACGCGGCGGCGGCACCCGGCGGCGGGTCGAGGCCTGCCCTGCGGCCCGCCGCCGCGAGCTCGTCGAGCGACGCCGTGATCGGATCGACTCCGACCATTTCGCCGAACGCCTGCGAGCAACTGATCCGTTCGAGCCCCGCGGTGCCCAGCGCCGCCTGGCAGAGCCGGTCGAGCAGGGCAGCGGTCTCGTCGAGTGTCGCGGTCGGCGCGTACCATTCAAGCAGGACGAACTCCACGTCGTGCCGTGCGCCCCGCTCGCCGGCACGGAACGATCGGGCGAACTGGTAGATCGGCCCGGCGCCGGACGCCAGGAGCCGCTTCATCAGTGCCTCCGGGCTGGCCTGCAGGTAGTGCGGCGGCCGCGCCGGCCCGTCGACCGCCACGGGAATGGGTTCGATGTGGGCCTCGGGCAGCACCTCCGTCGACAGCACGGGCGTGTCGACCTCGACGAATCCGAGGTGATCGAAGACTTCGCGCACGTCCCTGCGGATGCGGGCGCGGAGTTCAAGAACCGGGCGGTTCGACATCGGCGTTGTTCAAAGTCGCAGGGCGGCGGCTTTCCGGCCGGCCAGCTGGTCAGCCACGGGCCGGTAGACGAGTACCGGGCAGGGCGCCCGCCGCACGATCGCCTCGGCCACGCTGCCCATCAGCATGCGGACCACCCCCGAGCGGCCGTGGGTGCCCATGACGATCATCTCGGCCGCCTCGTCGCCGGCGATCCGCACGACCTCGCTCGCTGGATCCCCCATGGTCAGCCGATGCCTGAAGGGAATCGCCGGATCGGACGGCTTGACCGCCTCGAGCATCTTGAGGATCCGCTCCGAGTTCGGCTCCGGCAGCCCGTAGTAGAGTTCGCCCGTGCCATACGCCAGCGGCGGCTCCTCGACATGCACGATGAGCAGCGAGGCGTTCGTTTGCTTGGCGAGCGCTTCGGCGTGCGGCAGCACCGCATCGCTGGCGGTGGAGAAATCGGTGGGAAAGAGGATGACGTGTGCCATGGGGAGTGACTCCTCGGAGGAGAGCGTCCGCTGCCCTGAACGAATCCGTCGGACAAGGGCATCCTATACGGACCTCCACGCCGCGGCAGCGACGGCCCGCTGTCAGTGCAGCCGCATGCCGGGCAGGGCGCCTGAATCGGGTGAAAGCAGGTAGACACCTGGGGCACCGGCGCCGCTGGCGGCCGCCACCATCCCCTCGCTGAGCCCGAACTTCATCTGCCGCGGCGCGAGGTTGGCCACGATCACGACGAGTCGACCGACGAGGGCCGCCGGCTCGTGGAAGCCTTTGATCCCGGCGAATACGGTCCGCCGCACGTCGCCGCCGAGGCTCACCGTCAGCTTGAGCAACTTCTTGGCCTCGGGCACCTCCTCCGCGGCCACGATCCGCGCGACGCGGAGGTCGACCTTGGCGAAATCGTCGATCGTGCACTCGGGCGCGAGCGGCTCGGCGGCGAGCGGGTCGCCCGGATCGGTGGCGGCGGTCTGATCCATGGAAGTCAGTCCTTTCGCTGAAGATGGAGCGTCCTTCGCCGCGGCCTGTGCCTGGGCGAGCGAGTCGGCGAGCAGGGCCTCGATCTGCGCCGGCTCGACGCGGCGCATGAGCGGCTGGAAAGTGTTGACCGGAAGTCCGGCGAGCGGCCGCTGCGACTCGTCCCAGGAGCGGATCGGGCCGCCGACCAGCGCGCCAGCCTGCTGCGCGAATTCCGGCAGCACCGGCGCAAGGTAGACGACGAGCTGTCGGAAAAGATTGAGGGAGACGCTCGCCACGTCCTGGAGGCGGCGGGCCGACCCGGGGCCGTCCTTGGCGAGCTTCCAGGGCTGCTCGGCGTCGACATAGGCGTTGGCCCGGTCGGCGGCGAGCATGATCGTCCGCATCCCGCGCGCGAAGTCGCACTGCTCGTAGGCCTCGGCGATCGCCGCGCCGTCCGCCGCCGCCGCGGCAAACAAGCCGCCGTCGGCGGGATACTCGGGCGACAGTCCCGTCCGCTCCAGCCACCGCGCCGTGCGACTGGCGAGGTTCACCACCTTGCCGACGAGGTCGGCATTCACCTTGGCGGCGAATTCCTCCAAGTTCAGGTCGATGTCGTCGATGCCGCCGGAGAGCTTCGTGGCGTAGTAGTAGCGCAGCATCGCGGGGTCGAGGTGGTCGAGGTACGTCCGCGCCAGCAGAAACGTGCCGCGGCTCTTCGACATCTTTTGGCCGTTGACGGTGAGGAAGCCGTGGATGCGGACCCGCGTGGGCAGCGCGAGTCCGGCCGCCTCGAGCATCGCCGGCCAGAAGAGCGTGTGGAAATAGGTGATGTCCTTGCCGATGAAGTGGTGGATCTCGGCCGGTGGGACGGCGGCGCCGCGGCGCCACCAGGAATCGAATGAGCCACCGTGGGCCGCACACCACTCGGCGGTGGCCGCGAGGTAGCCGATCGGCGCGTCGAACCAGACGTACCAGTAGTGCCCCGGGGCGTCGGGGATCTCGAAGCCGAAATAGGGGGCGGGCCGGGAGATGTCCCAGTCTCGCAGGGGATCGCAGAGGAAGTGGCCCGCCAGATAGTTGCCGATCCGCTGGTCGAGGGCGCCGGAGGTGCGGGTCCATTCGTCGAGAAACCCGTGCATCCGTTCGAGCGTCACGAACAGGTGCTCCGCCGAACGGAGCTCCGGCCTCGTGCCGGAGAGCGTGCTCACCGGATCGACGAGGTCGGCGGGGGTGTAGGCCGCCCCGCACTGTTCGCAGGAATCGCCGTACTGGTCGGCGGCCCGGCATCGCGGGCAGGTGCCGCGGACGAAGCGGTCGGCCAGGAACACGCCCGCCTGCGGGTCGAACAGCTGCTGCACCTGCCGTGTCGCCACGAGGCCCCGGTCGCGGAGCGCCCGCCACACTTCGCCGCAGAGCCGGCGGTTAGCGTCGCTGTCGGTCGAGCCGTAGTGGTCGAAGGCGATCTGGAAGCCCCGAAAGTCGGCGAGATGCGACTCCCGCATCGCGGCGATCAACTCCCGCTCGCTGCGGCCCTCAGCGCGGGCGCGGATCATGATCGCGGTGCCGTGCGTGTCGTCGGCGCAGAGATAAATCGCCTCGTGGCCGCGGAGCTTCTGAAACCGCACGAAGACGTCGGTCTGGATGTATTCGACCAGGTGCCCGAGGTGGATGTGCCCGTTGGCGTAGGGCAGGGCCGAGGTGACGAGGATGCGGCGGACGCTGTCGGGCATGCGGCGGGTTGTAGCAGACGGCGGGAGAAACCCGGCGAGGGCTTTTTCCGCGGCGGGTGGGTCGGGTGAGGGTGGTGTTCCGGGCCGCGGTAGGCAGACGGATTGTAAGAGGCCGGGGTCGAAAGGGGGAAACCGCGAAAAAACGGGGCGGGATGGGAAAGGTTCTGCGTGCCGCGCGGTCCCAAAATGATCTTGTCGCGGTCCTGTACGCCCGCCACCATCCCGCCCGCTCGTTGGTCGCCCGTGTGGCTGCCGCGGGTGACTTCCCGACAGAGAATGTTTCGGAGCCCAGGAAGATGGCCTGCTCGCGACTCCTCCAGCTTCTCGCCGTCGTCGCCCTCGCGGGCACGGTCGCGTCGGTGCCGGCACGGGCCAACCCCGCCGCCGCGGCCGCGTCGTCGGGCGAGGTCGTGCTGCTCAATTTCTCGGCGTCGTGGTGTGGTCCCTGCCGACAGATGGCCCCGCTCATCGGCGAGATCGGTGCGGCCGGCTGGGCCGTGCGTCACATCGACGTCGATCAGGAAGGGGATCTCGTCAGGCGCTTCGGCGTGACGGGCGTGCCCTGCTACGTGCTGCTGGTGAAGGGCGAGGAAGTCGGACGCATCAACGGCGCGACGACCCGCGGCGAACTGGAAAACCTGCTCATGAAGAGCCGCCAGCCGCTGGGCGTGCCGCCGCTCGCCGCCGCCCAGCCGGCCGCCGTTCCGCGGGCCGGCATCCCGGTGCCCACGACGCCCGCCGCGGCGCCCCTGGCCACCGACGTGCCCGCTCGACCCGCGACTACCGCTCCGGCGATTGTGGCGGGAGGACCGCCCGCCGCCCGGCCGTCGCGGGAAGCCGTGGCCGGCGCGACACGGCCGCGCACGCCGTCCGCCGCGGCGGTCGCTCCCGGTCTGCCGCCGCTCGATCCGGCGCAGCGGGCCGTGCTCGAAGGCAAGCTCATGGCCGCGACCGCCCGCCTTCTCGTGGAAGACGGCCAGGGTGTATCCCGTGGCACCGGCACCGTGATCGACTGCCGCCAGGGCGAGGCGCTCATCCTCACCTGCGGCCATATCTTCCGCGATTCGCAGGGGAAGGGACGGGTCGAAGTCGACCTCTTCGGCCCGGGTGGTCCGCGCGGCGTCGCGGGGCAGGTCGTGGCCTGGGACCTGAAACGCGACCTGGCGCTCGTCAGCATCTTCACCGATCGGCAGATCGAGCCGGTGCGGGTCGGCGGCCCCGGCCGGTCTACGGCCACGGGCGAGCCCGTCGTCTCGGTCGGCTGCAACGGCGGCGAGGATCCCACCATCCACCACAGCCGCGTCACGGCGGTCGACAAGTATCTCGGTCCGGCCAACGTGCAGGTCGCCGGCCAGCCGGTGCAGGGCCGCAGCGGCGGCGGACTGTTCGCGGTCGACGGCACGCTCATCGGCGTGTGCAACGCGGCCGACCCGGCCGACAACGAAGGGCTCTTCGCCGCCCTCCCCACGATCCACGAGCAGCTCGACGAGGCGGGCCTCGCCTTCGTCTACCGCAGCGTCTATCCCAGCGGCGGTGCCGAACTGGCGGCCGTTTCGAGCGGGCCGGCCCTGCCGAGCATGCCGGCGGAGATGCCGCCTGTGTCGTTCGACCGTCGCGACCGGTCCGACGCGCTGCCCACGGCCTCCACC
>JBIJCD010000103.1:0-9567 GCA_044344895.1 Pirellulales bacterium
GCGGCGGGCGTCGACATTCCTGCGATCGTCATGGAACTCAAGGGGGCGCACGTCGCCGCCAACGGCCTCGACGCCACGTCGTGGCTGCTTTCCCGTGTCGACACGCTCAGCGCGCTGGGGGGCGCCGTGGCGCCGCTGGCCAATCGGGCGCTCGCCAATCCGCAGGCCCGCTGGGTGATCGAGAAAGTGCTCGGCGTGGCGCGAGGGCGGAAGCTGCCTCCCTTCACTGGGCAGCAGGTCATGCGCTGGGCGGCCCGCCGCGGACTCACGCGTCCGTCGCGGCGGAGCGGGTCGCGAGTGCTCTATTTCCTCGACACGTTCGCCCGGCGGCACGACCCGCTCCTCGTGAAGTCACTGGTGGCGGTGCTCGAGCACAACGGCATCGGCGTGTTCATCGATCCTCGGCAGGTCGCGGCGGGCATGCCGCTCGTCTCCGCGGGGGACCTCGACGCGGCGCGGCGGCTCGCCCGCACGAACCTTCGCGTGCTCGCCGAAGCCGTGCGACTCGGCTATCGGATTGTCGCCACGGAACCGGCCGCGATCACCTGCATCACGCACGACTACCCGCTCCTGCTCGACGACGAGGAACTGCCGCGGGTGGTGGCGGCCACCTGCGACGCCGCGACGTTTCTCTGGGAGTTGCACCGCGAGGGACGGCTACGGCTCGACTTCCAGCCGCTCTCGGGGCGCGACGGCTCGGGGCCGGTCCGCCTGCTCTACCATGCGCCCTGCCACGCCCGGCTGGGCCGCGGCAGAAGCCCGGCGGAGCACCTGCTGAGGCTCATCCCGGGACTGGCGCTCGAGGCGGGCGACCGCGGCTGCTCGGGCATGGCCGGCACGTTCGGCCTCTCGCGAAAGCACTACCGGGCCAGCCTGCGGGCGGGCCTGGGCCTCGCCACCGCGATCCGCAGCGTTGGCGTCGCGGCGGGCGCTACCGAGTGCAGCACCTGCCGGATACAAATGGAGCAGGGCACGTCGAAGCCGACGGTGCACCCCGTGAAGCTCCTGGCGAAGGCGTATGGGCTGCTGCCCGGCCCCGCCCCGGACGGTCTCGACTCGCTCCTCACATCCACCAGCGGGCCGCTCACCACGAGCTAAGCCATGAACCCACGAACGTCGCCGCGATCACCCGCCGCTCCGCTGCACTCGGGCAACCAGGACGGCGATCATGCCGGCGAACATCGGATCGATGGCACGCGCCCGACGGGCACGCTCACGATCGGCCTGTTCGCGGGCATGGCCGCGGCCGTCGGCAGCCGAACGGTGGAGATCGCCTGGACGGGTGGCACGGCGGCGGCGCTGCGGCGGCGTCTGGCGGAGGAGTTTCCCGCCGTCGCGGCGCTCGCGGCCCGCAGTGCCGTCGCGATCGGCGCCGCCTACGTCACGGAGGACGCGCCGATCCCTCCGGGGTCCGCGGTCACGATCATTCCACCGGTAAGCGGAGGCTGACGTGGATCGGGGCAGCCTGGCCGAATGCCTGCTCTCGCGGGAACCGCTCGACGCCGTCCGTCTGCTGGCGGCGGTGGCCGACGACGCCGCAGGCGCCAACGTCCTGTTCGTCGGCACGACGCGATCGCTCACCGACGGCCAGGTGACCGAGCGGCTGGTGTACGAGGCCCACGAGCCGCTCGCCAGCGGCGAGCTCGCACGGCTGCGGGACGAGGCGGTGCAGCGGTTCGGCCTGTCGCGGTGCCTGGTCCACCACCGGCTCGGTGCGGTCGCGGTGGGCGAGGCGAGCGTGGCGATCGCGGCCAGCGCGGCGCACCGCCGGGAGGCGTTCGCCGCCGCCGCCTGGCTGATGGAACGGATCAAGGAGGCCGTGCCGATCTGGAAATGCGAAGAGCGGCCCGACGGCTCGCGGGACTGGGTCCATCCCGGCACCGCGCCGCCGGTCGGACCGCGGCCTCTGCCCAGCACCGACGGCGGAGGCCGATCATGACGCCCGCCGCCGGACAAGGGCCCGACGGCGCAAGCGGACCGCTCGTCGACGGCTTCGGCCGCCTGCACACCGACCTGCGGATCAGCGTCACCGACCGCTGCAACCTCCGCTGCACCTACTGCATGCCGCTCGACGTGGAATTCAAGCCGCGGGACGAGCTGCTCAGCTACGAGGAGATCGCCCGCGTCGCCCGGGTCGCCGCCGCGCTGGGGATCGGCTCGATCCGGATCACCGGCGGGGAACCGCTCGTGCGACAGGAGCTCGACCGTCTGGTGGCCATGCTCGCGGCCGTCCCCGGCATCGGCGACCTCTCGCTGACCACCAACGGCCTCTTGCTGGCGGAGCAGGCGGCCGGGCTGCGCCGCGCCGGACTCGCGCGGCTCAACGTCAGCCTCGACGCCCTGCGACCCGACGTCTTCGAGCGGATCGCCAGGCGGCCCGGTCTCGACCGCGTGCTGGCAGGCCTGGCCGCCGCCAAAGCCGCCGGGTTCCGCTCGATCCGCATCAACGCCGTGTCCATCCGGGGCCTGACGGAGGACGAGATCGTGCCGCTGGCTTCGTTCTGCCGCCGCGAAGGCTTCCAGCTGCGGTTCATCGAGTTCATGCCGCTCGACGGCGAGACGAACTGGTCCGACGGCCGGGTGCTCTCGGGCCGCGAGGTGCGCGAGATCCTCGCCCGCCACGTGGGCCCGCTCCTGCCGGCCGGCCGCGTCGATGCCGGCCAGCCCGCCGTCGACTACCACTACGCCGACGACGCCGGCGTGGGGGTGGGCTTCATCGATCCGGTGACGCAGCCCTTCTGCGACCACTGCGACCGGCTGCGGCTGACGGCCGACGGCCAGTTCCGCAACTGCCTGTTCTCGACGACGGAATGGGACGTCCGGCGGGTGCTTCGCACCGGCGGCGTCGACGGCGACGTGGCCCGGCTGCTTCACGACTGCGTGCTGGCGAAGCGGGCGGCCCACGGCATCGGCACGTCCGGCTTCGAGCGGCCAGCCCGGGCGATGTATCAGATCGGAGGCTGAACGTGACTGGTGACACGGCAGTCCGCCGCTACCTCGACGCCGCGGCCACGTCCTGGCCCAAGCCGCCGGAGGTGCTTGCCGCGTGGGAGCATGCGGGGCGGACGATCGGAGCCGCGGCCGGCCGGGCCGCCTACCGGGAGGCGGCCGTCGCCGACGGTATCCGCAGCCGCTGCCGCGCTGCCGCCGCCGTGTTGCTCGGCGGCGTCGATCCGGAACGGGTCGCGTTGCCGGCGGGCGGCACGCTCGCCCTCAACGTGGCGATCCACGGCCTCGTGCGCCGCGGCGACCACGTGATCGCCACCGCGGCCGACCACAACGCCACGCTCCGCCCGCTCCACTGGCTCGAAGCCCGCGGCGTGATCGCCCTCACGATCGTGCCCTGCGACGCCACGGGTCGGGTCGACCCCGCCGCGGTCGCTGCGGCGTGGCGCCGCGAGACCCGCCTCGTCTCCTGCGCCCACGCCTCCAACGTCACCGGCGCCGTCCAGGATGCGGCGGCGATCGGCCGTATCGCCCACGACCGGGGCGGACTGTTCCTCCTCGACGCGGCGCAGGCTGTCGGCCAGGTGCCGTGCACGCCGCTGCAGACGGCCGCCGACGTGATTGTCGCGCCTGCGCACAAGTGGCTGCACGGTCCCGCAGGAGCCGCCATCCTCTGGGTGCGTGAGGGCGTCGACATGTCGCCGCTGATCCAAGGGGGCACGGGTTCGGCGAGCGACAGCCTCGCCATGCCGGAGCGGTTCGTCGACGCATTCGAGGCGGGCACGCCAGACCTGCCGGCGCTCGCCGGCCTGCTCGCGGCCCTCGAATGGTTCGGCGTACAAGCTGGTGGCGCCGCCGGTCCTGCGGCAACCGGCGGCGTCACGGCCGACGCTTTGGCGGCCGGCATCGATGCGATCGGCCGCCGCTGCCGCGATCTGGCCGCTGCGGCCGCCGCGGGGCTGGCGGCGATCGCCGGAGTGCGGGTGCTCGCGGCGCATGCCGGGCCGGCGATTGTGAGTTTCACGGTGGAGGGCTATGCTCCCGCCGAAGTCGCGGTCCTGCTCGAGCAGCTGGTCGGGGTGCAGACGCGGTCGGGCTTCCATTGCGCCGCCTGCATCCACGGCCACCTCGGCACCCAGTCGGGCGGCACGGTGCGGGCGAGCTTCGGGCCGTTCAACACCCACGCAGACGTCGAAGCGCTCGTCACGGCCATCAGCCGGCTGCGAGCGTCGGCCCCCTGACGCCGTCTCGGCGAAACCATTTCCTGCATTCCACGGAGAGCACCACATGGCCGGCATTCGCAAAGACGTCTGGTATGCGGCGGGGCTGCGGTTCCAGTGCACGCAGTGCGGTGACTGTTGTTCGGGAGCCGAAGGCTACGTGTGGGTCAACCAGGACGAGATCGACGGCATGGCCCGCCGGCTCGGCATGACGCCGGAGGCTTTCGAGGCGAAGTACGTGAAGCAGGTGGGCGTCCGGCGGTCGCTCAAGGAACGGCCGGGTGGCGACTGCGTGCTGCTCGACGAGAAGACCCGCGGCTGTACGGCCTACGAGGAGCGGCCGCGGCAGTGCAAGACCTGGCCGTTCTGGGACTCGAACCTCCGGTCACCGGACGCGTGGGCCGAGGCGGCCGAGGCCTGCCCAGGCTGCAACAAGGGCAACCTCGTGCCGCTGGAACAGATCGTCGAGCAGGCCGCCCGCATCAGGATTTAAACCGCATCTGACATACCTGGAGCGATGGCCCGCCATTCCTGGCAGGCGGCGAGCCGGGGGCGGCGGAAGCTCGACGACCCTGGGCGATGCCGCATGTCGAAGACGCCTGGATCTCCACAGGCCGTCGCGCGAAATCATCCCGTGATGAGCGTGCGGTCCCGGCCCGCGTGAGCATCCGCGACCGGAGGTCGCCGAGCAGAAACCGCCTGGCGGGCGGTGTTCTGCGTGAACTCAGAGAATGCCGCCGTGCGTGCGATACGGCGTCATATGGGACGGCTGGTCGAGGAACCAGATCCGCTCCCATTCGTCGGTGATGGCCCGCAGGTCCTCGGACGTGTAGATCAGCTCCTCAGCGCGCCGGATCGGGTCGCCCGAATACATCGGAATCAGGCAGCCGGTGTTGGCCGACAGCGCGGCAGCCGCGACGAGCACGCATGCCGCCCGCCCGATCCTGCCGCACGCGGAAACGTTGGCCTTCATGACCGTCACCTCCATGATCCGATGTGTGCCGCAGCCGAAAGGTCCCGTTGGAACTCCCTCCGGCACGCGGCCCCGCCACCGGCCACCACTGTGAGGCCGGGGGATGTAGCCGATGGCGATCCGTCGCCGCGACGTTGATTTTCGGAGAACCGCGGCCGCGATGCGATCATGCCCAGCCGAGCCAGACCGCCCAGCTTGCAGGCTACCCCTGCTCGGCGAGCCCCGCCCCGGGTGCCTGCGGCGGGGACGACCCGGTGCCAGGCTCCGCCGGCCCACCGGCAGCCTCGGGGGACCCCGCCGAGCGGTCGAGTTCCCTCACCCTGGCTTCCATCTCCTTGCCGGGCTTGAACGTCACGACGCTCTTGGCCTGCACTGGCACCCGCTCCCCCGTGCGGGGGTTGCGGGCCATCCGGGCGTCCCGCCTCTTGATCTGAAAAACACCGAAATTGCGGAGTTCTACCCGACCATCCCGCACCAGCGTGTCGATCAAAGCGTCGAACGTCCGCTGCACCAATTCCTTGGTCCGCAGCTGTGGCAGATCGATCTGCTCGGCGATCGTCCGGACTATGTCTTTTTTCGTCACGGCTTACGCGCTCTGCCCAGATGGCGAGAATCGACGGAAGTCTAAAGCTGGCAAGCATTAGTGTCAACGATCCACCTTGCCGGACGGCCCGGCTGTTCGGGGCTTCTCGGGAAACTTATCGGCCGCACAACCGGCATACTTGACACAATCGGAGGTTTTTCGCGGGGCGGTTCACTGAGACCGGCTGCGAGGCTGGACGCCTCGTCGCGGGCTGGTCTGGTTCTCGTACCGTCGATCTTGGGGCCCGCAAAAAACCCACTACACTCCAGCGACTTGTCTCCAGCGGTCGCCGGCGGTTTCCCGCGCCGCCCGCCTTACCCGACCGCCCGTTCCAGCCCGCCTTCCACGTTCATGGACGCTCCCTCGCCGACTGCCCCTCAGCCGCAGCCCAGCCTGGCGGTGTCACTCGGGAGGCTGCGGCTGCCGAACCCGATCATGGTGGCGTCGGGCACGTTCGGCTATGGCCGCGAGATGACGGGCTTCGTCGACCTGAAGCGGCTCGGCGGCGTCGTCCCGAAAACGATCACGCCGCTGCCGCGGCAGGGCAACGTGCCCTGGCGGACCGTCGAGACGTCCGCAGGCCTGCTCAACTCCATCGGCCTCGACAACGACGGAGTCGACTCCTTCCTCGCGCACCAGCTGCCCTGGCTCATCCGCTGTGGGGCGCCCGTGATCGTGAGCATTGCCGGGGCGTCGCAGGCGGAGTTCGTCGCACTTGCGGCCCGGCTCGACGGCGTGCCCGGCATCGCGGCCCTGGAGCTCAACATCTCCTGCCCGAACGTCAGCCACGGCGTCGACATGGGCACCGACGCCGGTGCCTGCCACGACGTCGTCGCGGGGGTCCGCGGGGCGACGTCGCTGCCGGTGCTCGCCAAGCTCACTCCCAACGTGACCAGCATCGTCGCCATCGCCCGGGCGGCCCAGGAGGGGGGCGCCGACGCGGTCACGCTCATCAACACCTGCCAGGGCATGGCGGTCGACTGGCGGCGGCGACGGCCGATGCTGGGCAACGTTGTCGGCGGCCTGAGCGGCCCGGCCATCAAACCGATCGCACTGCGGTGCGTCCACCAGGTAAGCCAGGCCGTCGGCATCCCGATCGTCGGCGTGGGCGGAATCATGACGCTCGACGACTGCATGGAGTTCTTCGTGACCGGCGCGTCCGCCGTGCAGATCGGCACCGCCAACTTCGCCGAGCCGATCGTCTCCACGCGGCTGCTCGACGGCTTGCCCGCCGCCCTCGCCGAACTCGGAGCGACGGCCATGGACGACGTCATCGGCACCCTGACCGTGCCCGCGCCGGCCGGCTGTGCCGCACCCCATCCGGAGAGCCGCCCACATGCCACCTGACCCGCCGGCCCCCGACGCGAAACCCGGCCCCGCCCGCGTCCTCTCCGGCATCCAGCCGACGGGCCGGTTCCACTGGGGCAACTACTTCGGGGCGATCCGGCAGTACATCGACCTGCAGCCGGGGGCCGCGTCCACCGGAGCCGAGGCCTACTACTTCATCGCCGACCTGCACGCGCTCACCACCGTCCGCGAGCCCGCGCGGCTGCGGTCGCTCGTGCACGACGCCGCCGTGGATCTCGTCGCCCTGGGGCTCGATCCCGCCCGCGCCGTGCTCTTCGTGCAGTCCGACGTGCCGGAGGTGACCGAGCTCACCTGGCTGCTGATGACCGTGACCCCGATGGGTCTGCTCGAGCGGTGCCACGCCTACAAGGACAAGAAGACCCGCGGGCTGCCGGCGGACGCCGGCCTGTTCACCTACCCGGTCCTGATGGCGGCCGACATCCTCGCCTACGACGCGACGGTCGTGCCTGTCGGGGAGGACCAGGTGCAGCACATCGAGGTCTGCCGCGACCTGGCCGGCACGTTCAATCACCTGTACGGCGAGGTGTTCACGCTGCCGAAGCCGCGGCTCGTCGAGGGGGGTGCGAAGGTGCCAGGAACCGACGGCCAGAAGATGAGCAAGAGTTACGACAACACGATCGAGGTCTTCGAGAATCCCGCCGCCCAGAAGAAGAAGATCATGCGGATCACGACCGATTCGCGGCCCATGGACGCGCCGAAGGACCCGGACGGGGATCACCTCTTCCAGCTCTACTCGCTGATGGCGGGCGACGGCGAGCGCGCGCGGATGGCCGAACTCTACCGCAAGGGCGGCTTCGGCTACGGCGAGGTGAAGAAGGCGCTCGTCGAAGCGGCGGAGCAGTTCTTCGCCGAGGCGCGGGCCCGCCGGGCGACGCTCGAGTCCGATCCCGCGCGGATCGAGGCGATCCTCGCCGACGGTGCGCGGCGGGCGCGGACCAAGGCGGCCGCGGTGCTCATGCGGGCACGACGGGCCTGCGGCCTCGACCGCCGCGTGCCGGGAGGACGCGGATGAACGTCCTCGGGGTCGGCACCGACATCACGGAATGCCTGCGGATCGCGCAGATGATCGAGCGGCACGGCGAGCTCTTCGTGGAGCGGGTCTACACGCCCCTGGAGATCGAATACTGCCGCAGCCGCCGCATGGCCACGCAGCACTTCGCCGGCCGCTGGGCGGCCAAGGAGGCGGTGCTCAAGGCGCTCGGCACCGGCTGGCGACGCGGCATCAGCTGGCGTGACATCGAGATCAGGAACGGCCCCGGCGGCCGGCCGCAGGCGTTTATGAAGGGCGGCACCCGCGAGATCGCCGACAAGATGGGGATCCAGTGCGTGCTCGTCAGCATCTCGCACTGCCGCTCGCACGCCACCGCCTTCGCCGTGGCACTCGACGAGCAGCCTGCCACGCTGTCGGGCGATCCTCCCTGGCTGTGACGCCTCGCCCGCGGCAGCCCCACGGGATCAGGCCCCGAACTGCTTCAGTTCGGCGACGCCGCCCTCCATGGTCAGCGCCGAGAGCGGCGTGCCCTCGAGCACCGGCGTGGTGGCGTCACGGCGGGTGAGCGTGATCCTGGTATGGCCGCGCAGATGAGCCGCCAGTTCCCGCTCGAGCTCCTTCTGCCTCGTCTCGGGGAGCTTGGTGAAAGCCTCCCGGCCGCGGCACTTGGGAAAGGCGCGGCAGCCGAGCCACGGCCCCCGCTTACCCTCGCGCAGGTTCATCATCTCGCCGCACTTCGGGCAGGCGATGTCGGTCAGCAGCGGCGGCGGCGAGGGGAACTTGAGATTGCCCTTGCGGTCGAGGTTGAGGATGAAAGGCGGCGGCTCGGCCGGCGCGGCATCGGCCTTCTTGCCCCGGGCTTTCACCGGTCGCGGCTTGTCCTCGACGAGAAAGTCGCCGAACCGGCCTGTCCGCTTGACCATCGGCACGCCGGCGGGCGACAGCAGGTCAATCTGCTCCGGTAGCAGCGGCCGCCGCTGCCGGTCGACCGGCATGGCGAAGGTGCAGGCGGGCACCTCCTTCGGCTTCGCCGGCCTCCGCTTCTTTCCCTTGGCCGTCGTCGCGGGCGCCGCGGGTTGCTCGATCACCTTCTCGTTGTAGCCGCTGCAGGAGAGGAATTCCCCCTTGCCGCCGAGCCTGTATTCCAGACGCCGGCCGCACTGCGGGCAGGCGTACGGCGAGGGTTCCGACTTCGCCTTCTCGTGCTCCTGCTGCATCGCCGTCTCGAGCTTGGGCGAGAGCTCGTCGTGAAACTCGTGCAGCATGTCGGTCCAGCGTTTCGTGCCCTGCGCCACCTGGTCGAGCTCCCGCTCGATCTCCCGCGTGTAGCCGATCTCGATGAACTGGTCCTCGAAGCCGCGCTTGAGAAAGCCCGTCACCGCCTCGCCGATCGCGGTGGCGTGGAACCGGCGATCCTGCTGGACGACGTAGCCCCGGTTCTCGATCACGTTGATGATGCTGGCGTAGGTCGAGGGGCGGCCGATCC